>NZ_JBEXSH010000484.1:0-6830 GCF_040613555.1 Streptomyces sp. NPDC006265 | reverse complement strand
CGCCCACGTCCAACGGCTCCACGGTCACCGGCATCGGCCGGACCAAGGCGCTCCGGGCTCGTCCTGGGCGCGGGCTTCTATCGCGCCTTCACCGGCGGCCACGCGCTCTTCCCGGCCGGCACGTCCGGCTGGTCGCTGGCCGTGCTCACCGGCATCATCGTCGGCCACCTCGTCATGCTGGGCCGCTCCCGGTGGTGGGGCGGCACCGGCTCTGGCGCCGCCCTCACCCTCGCCGTGCTGCTGCTCTACGGCTGGGTTCCGGCCGGCATGGTCAGCCTCACGGTCGTCGTGCTGGTCGGCATAGCCCGCCGCAACCGCTGGCGTCAGGGCGTGCTGCACGGCGCGGTCGACCTCCTCGGCATCGGCGCCGGCGCGCTCGTGCTGGGCGTCTTCGGCACCGTGCCGTCCGTCGAGTCCCCGGCGGAGCCCGCCGCCTGGACCCTCGCCACCGCGCCCCAGGTGGCCCTGGTCGCCGTCGCCTACCTGACGGTCACCCGCGTCCTGCTCTGGTATCTGCACGCTCCGCGCCCCGGACTGCCCACCGTCGCCCGCACCGCCCTGGTCAGACAAGGCCTGGTCGCGGTCGCGCTGCTGGGGATCGCGCCGCTGGTCTGCGTGGTCGCCGTGGCCAAGCCGATCCTGCTCCCGCTGTTCTCCATCCCGCTGATCGCCCTGGACTCCACCCTGTGGATAGCCCGGGCCCGGGCGGAGGAGCAGCTGCGCGACCCGCTGACTGGTCTGCCCAACCGCCAGTGGCTGCTGGAGCGCATCTGGACCGCGCTGGACGACGCGGAGCGGATCAACGCCCGCGCCGCCCTGATGCTGATCGACCTCGACCGGTTCCGGTCGGTCAACGACACGCTCGGTCATCTCGCCGGTGACCGGCTGCTGCTGCAGATCGCCGACCGGCTGCGGGTGGCACTGCCGCGCGGGGCGGAGGCCGCCCGGCTCGGCGGGGACGAGTTCGCCGTCTTACTGCCGGTCGCCGACTCCACGACCTCCGCGACCCGGGTCGCCCGCAACCTCGTCGCCGCGCTCAGTTCCCCCCTCGACCTCGACGGCCTCACCCTCGTGCTGGAGGCCAGCGCCGGAGTCGCCGTCTTCCCCGACCACGCCCTGGACGCCGAAGGACTGCTGCGGCGGGCGGACGTGGCGATGTATCAGGCGAAGCGGGACCGCACCGGTGTCGAGGTCTACGAGTCCAAGCGCGACTCCAACACCCCCGACCGCCTCGGTCTGCTGGGCGATCTGCGCCGCGCCCTCGACGCGCACGAGGTGCATCTGCACTACCAGCCCAAGGTCCGCTTCGACGGTCAGGTGGCGGGCTTGGAGGCCCTGGTCCGCTGGGTGCACCCCGAGCGGGGCAAGGTGCCGCCGGACGAGTTCATAGCGATCGCCGAGTCCTCGGGCCTGATGCCCCACCTCACCGAGTACGTCCTGGAGACCGCGCTCGGCCAGGTCGCGCACTGGCGGGAGCAGGGCCTGTTCGTCCCGGTCGCGGTGAACGTCTCCCCGCGCGATGTGCACACCCCCGGCTTCGCCGGCTCCGTCGCCGCCCGGCTGGCCCGGCACGGCGTCCCGGCGGGAGCGCTCCAACTGGAGATCACGGAACACGTCCTCCTGGAGGACCCGCAGCGCGCCGCCGACACCCTCAACCAACTGACCGCGCACGGCGTGAAGATGTCCCTCGACGACTTCGGCACGGGCTACTCCTCACTCGTGCACCTGCGTCGGCTCCCGGTCAGCGAGCTGAAGATCGACCGTTCGTTCGTGGCCCGGCTCGCGGTCGACACCGAGGACGCGGAGATCGTGCGCTGCACGGTCGACCTCGCGCACTCCCTCGGCCTGCTCGTCGTCGCCGAGGGCGTCGAGGACGACGAGACCTGGGAGCGCCTGCGCGACCTCGGCTGCGACGCCGTCCAGGGCTGGCTGGTCGCGGCGGCGATGCCCCCGGAGGAGACCACGGCGTGGCTGCGGGCGCGCGGGCCCCGGGGGTGGCAGCGACCGCGCGCCGCGCTCCCCGCGGCGACGGCCGACGAGTAGGACGCATCCCCGCTGTTCGGCTCGCCCGGTTGTTCCACGTCCTCGGGTGAGCGCTCAGTTCGTGCCGGGCGGCACGAAGTGGCCGATCAGCAGTGCCAGTCGCTGCTCGTG
This sequence comes from Streptomyces sp. NPDC006265, assembly GCF_040613555.1. Lineage (NCBI taxonomy): Bacteria > Bacillati > Actinomycetota > Actinomycetes > Kitasatosporales > Streptomycetaceae > Streptomyces > Streptomyces sp. NPDC006265. Next base: position 4,676 of record NZ_JBEXSH010000484.1, on the reverse strand, counting down.
TGCCTCCTCGGGCAGCCGGCCGCTGCGCATCAGGGTCACCAGCCCGTGCAGCCCGGCCCAGTACGTCTCCGTGAGCAGACCCGTGTCCTCGCCGTCCGCCGCGATCGGCAGGACGGCCTGGAGCAGTTCGCCGAAGGCGTCCTGGAGGGCGGCCGGCGCCTCGGGGGTGGCGAAGGGCAGGTCCACGGCGAGCGTGAAGATCACGTCGTAGAGCGCGGGCCGCCGCCGGGCGAAGGCGGTGTACGCGCCGCCCACCGCCGCCAGCGCCTCGCGGGCGCTCCCGGCCGCCGTGCGCGCCGCCCGCAGCTCGTCGGCCAGGTCCGCGCAGCCCTGCACCGCCACCGCCGCCATGATCGCGCCCTTGCCCTTGAAGTGGCTGTAGAGCACCGGCTGGCTGTACTCGATCTCCTCGGCGAGTCGGCGCGTGGTCACCGCGTCCCAGCCCTCAGCCTCGGCCAGTTCCCGCGCGGCCGTCACGATCAGCCGCTCGCGTTCCGCTCGTTCGCGCTCCCGGCGCGTCTGGATCGTCATGGGTCGAATTCTAGCATCGCTAGAATCCCTGTCGACGCTCTGTTAGCCTCGCTCTCATACCTAGCGCCGCTAGAACTCACGCATCGGAGAGAGTTGTGACCGTCACCGCCTTCACCCTGGCCGTCGTGCTCAACCTGTTCTGCCTGTTCCTCGGCTACCGGTTCCTGTTCCAGCCCGCCCCCGCGGCCGCCGGCTACGGCGTCCCGGCCGACCCCGGTGGCGACGCCGGGGCCTATCTGGCGATCAAGGGCCTGCGGGACGGCACCCTCGGACTGGTCGGTCTGGCGCTGCTCGCCTTCGCGGGGGCCGGGGCCGAGGCCTGGTTCATGCTCGCCGTGGCTCTCATACCGCTCGGCGACACCCTGATCGTGCTGCGCAACGGCGGCACGAAGGCGGTCGCCTTCGGCATCCACTTCGCCACCGCGGTCGTCATCCTGATCAGTGCCGGACTGCTCTTCGCGGTCTGAGGGGGCCCGAGAGCCTCCCGGGCGGCAAACCGTTTCACGGGCACGGCTCCCCGCCCCATAGGATTGGGCCACACCACATTCACTCACCCCAGAGGATCGCTGCATGCCTGGCATCACGCGCGAGGAGGTCGCCCACCTCGCCCGGCTGGCGCGTCTGGAGCTGAAGCCCGAAGAGCTCGAGCACTTCGCGGGACAGCTGGACGACATCATCGGCGCGGTCGCACGCGTCAGTGAGGTCGCCGACCAAGACGTACCGCCGACCTCGCACCCGCTCCCGCTGACGAACGTCATGCGCAAGGACGAGGTCCGTCCGTCGCTCACCCCCGAGCAGGCGCTCTCCGGCGCCCCGGCCCAGGAGCAGCAGCGTTTCAAGGTGCCGCAGATCCTGGGGGAGGACTAACAGCCATGACGGACATCATCAAGCTCACGGCCGCCGAGACCGCCGCGAAGATCGCCTCCGGCGAACTCACCGCGGTGCAGGTCACCGAGGCCCACCTCGCCCGCATCGAGGCCGTCGACGAGAAGGTGCACGCCTTCCTGCACGTCGACCGCGAGGGCGCCCTCGCCCAGGCCCGCGCCGTGGACGAGAAGCGCGTCAAGGGGGAGAGGCTCGGCCCGCTGGCCGGCGTGCCCCTGGCGCTGAAGGACATCTTCACGACCGAGGGCATCCCGACCACCGTCGGTTCGAAGATCCTCGAGGGCTGGATCCCGCCGTACGACGCGACGCTCACCAAGCGGCTCAAGGCCGCCGACGTGGTGATCCTCGGCAAGACCAACATGGACGAGTTCGCCATGGGGTCCTCCACCGAGAACAGCGCCTACGGCCCGACCGGCAACCCCTGGGACCTCACCAAGATCCCCGGCGGCTCCGGTGGCGGTTCGTCCGCCGCGCTCGCCTCCTTCCAGGCGCCCCTCGCCATCGGCACCGACACCGGCGGCTCCATCCGCCAGCCGGCCTCCGTCACCGGCACGGTCGGTGTGAAGCCGACGTACGGCGCGGTCTCCCGCTACGGCATGGTCGCCTTCTCCAGCTCCCTCGACCAGGGCGGGCCCTGCGCCCGCACGGTCCTGGACGCGGCGCTGCTGCACGAGGTCATCGCCGGGCACGACCCGCTCGACTCCACCTCCATCGACGAGCCGGTCCCGGCGGTCGTCGAGGCCGCCCGCAACGGCAGCGTCGAAGGCATGCGGGTCGGCGTCGTCAAGCAGTTCCGCGGCGAGGGCTACCAGGCCGGCGTCATCCAGCGCTTCGACGAGTCCGTCGAACTGCTCAAGGAACTGGGCGCCGAGATCGTCGAGCTGGACTGCCCGTCCTTCGACCTGGCGCTGTCGGCGTACTACCTGATCGCGCCCTCCGAGTGCTCCTCCAACCTCGCCCGCTTCGACGGCCTGCGCTACGGCCTGCGGACCGGCGACGACGGCACGCACTCCGCCGAGGAGGTCACCTCCCTCACCCGCGAGGCCGGCTTCGGCCCCGAGGTCAAGCGCCGCATCATGCTCGGCACGTACGCCCTGTCGAGCGGCTACTACGACGCCTACTACGGCAGCGCCCAGAAGGTCCGCACGCTCATCAAGCAGGACTTCGACAAGGCGTTCGAGCAGGTCGACGTGATCGTCTCCCCGACGACCCCGACCACCGCCTTCGCGATCGGCGAGCGCGCCGACGACCCGATGGCGATGTACCTCGCCGACCTGTGCACCATCCCGACCAACCTGGCGGGCAACGCGGCCATGTCGCTGCCGTGCGGTCTCGCCCCGGAGGACAACCTCCCGGTCGGCCTGCAGATCATCGCCCCCGTCATGAAGGACGACCGCCTGTACAAGGTGGGAGCCGCCGTCGAGGCCGCCTTCGTGGAAAAGTGGGGCCACCCGCTGATCGAGGAGGCTCCGTCGCTGTGAGCGCACTGTCCAAGGCCAAGGGCTTCAAGAAGTCCAAGTCCGGTCTGTACATCTCGATGGCCACGTCGGCGTTCGGCGCCGTCGGGGTCTACAAGCAGATCAAGAAGGCCCGCGGAGACAACGACACGCTGCGGCTGCTCGACGCCGTCGTGACCGGAGCCGCGGTCGTCACCAACCTGGCCATTCTCTATCGCGAGCTGAAGCAGCTGGGCGACGACGACGTTCTGCTGGGCTGAGAGGGAAGTACTCACCGTGACCACCACGACCGACCTGGTGTCGTACGAGGACGCACTCGCGTCGTACGACCCCGTCATGGGCCTCGAGGTCCATGTCGAACTCGGCACCAAGACCAAGATGTTCTGCGGCTGCTCGACCGCCCTCGGCCAGGACGCCAACACGCAGACCTGCCCGGTCTGCCTCGGCCTGCCCGGCGCGCTCCCGGTCGTCAACGCGACCGGCGTCGAGTCCGCGATCAGGATCGGCCTCGCGCTGAACTGCGAGATCGCCGAGTGGTGCCGCTTCGCCCGGAAGAACTACTTCTATCCGGACATGCCGAAGAACTTCCAGACCTCCCAGTACGACGAGCCGATCGCCTTCAACGGCTACCTCGACGTCCAGCTGGAGGACGGCGAGACCTTCCGCGTGGAGATCGAACGCGCCCACATGGAGGAGGACACCGGCAAGTCGACCCACGTCGGCGGCGCCACCGGCCGCATCCACGGCGCGTCCCACTCCCTGCTGGACTACAACCGCGCCGGTATCCCGCTCATCGAGATCGTCACCAAGCCGATCGAGGGCGCGGGCGAGCGTGCCCCCGAGGTCGCGCGGGCCTACGTCCGTGAGCTGCGCGAGCTCATCAAGGCGCTCGGGGTCTCCGAGGCCCGCATGGAGATGGGCCAGATGCGCTGCGACGTGAACCTGTCGCTGCGCCCGCACGGCCGGGAGAAGTTCGGCACGCGTTCCGAGACGAAGAACGTCAACTCGCTCAGGTCCGTGGAGCGCGCGGCCCGCTTCGAGATCCAGCGGCACGCGGCCGTGCTGTCGTCCGGCGGCACGATCATCCAGGAGACCCGCCACTTCCACGAGGACACGGGGTCGACGACCTCGGGCCGTGTGAAGGAGGAGGCCGAGGACTACCGGTACTTCCCGGAGCCCGACCTCGTCCCGGTGGCCCCGTCCCGCGAGTGGGTCGAGGAGATCCGGGCCCGTCTGCCCGAGCTGCCGCTGGTCCGCCGCAGCCGGCTCCGCGAGGAGTGGGGCGTCTCGGCCACCGACATGCAGGCGATCCTCAACGCAGGCGCGCTGGAGCCCATCGTCGCCACGATCGAGGCCGGGGCGGACGCCGCCTCCGCCCGCAAGTGGTGGATGGGCGAGCTGGCCCGCAGCGCCAACGAGTCGGGCACGTCGCTCGACGAGCTCGCGATCACGCCGGCGCAGGTCGCCCGCGTCACCGAGCTCGTCGCCAAGGGCGACCTGAACGACAAGCTGGCCCGGCAGGTCATCGAGGGCGTCCTCGCGGGCGAGGGGACCCCGGACGAGGTCGTCGACAAGCGCGGTCTGAAGGTCGTCTCCGACGAGGGCGCCCTCACCACCGCCGTCGAGGAGGCCATCGCCGGCAACCCGGGCGTCGCGGACAAGATCCGCGGCGGCAAGGTGGCCGCGGCCGGTGCGCTGGTCGGCGCCGTCATGAAGGCCACGCGCGGCCAGGCCGACGCGGCCCGCGTCAAGGAGCTCATCCTGGAGAAGCTGGGCGTCAGCGAGGGCTGACCCCGGCGGACC
>NZ_JBEXSH010000483.1:0-6837 GCF_040613555.1 Streptomyces sp. NPDC006265 | reverse complement strand
TCACCGTGGGTGTGACGGCGGGTATCGGCTTCATGCCGCCGCCCGACTTACCGAGGTCGACCGGCACCGCATCGGGTGTAGTAGTCCAGGCCGCGGACCAGCTTCGGGTCGTCCTCGAAGGAGACGCCCGCCGCCGTGATCAGCTCGCGGACCTCCTCGTGGTAGGCCTTGCACGCGTCGCACAGGTAGTCACGCAGCAGCGGCGCGTCCCCCAGCTGCTTCTGGACCGACTCGCGCTTGTCGTCCAGGACGCGCAGCGGGTTGATCTCCGCGCGGCGCAGGGTGTCCTCGTCCAGGTCCAGGCCACGCAGGAACTCCTGCAGCGCCGACCGGTACACCGGGCGGCACTCCTGGTCGCCGAGGCTGTTGAGCAGGATCCGGAAGTTGCTCAGGCCCAGCGAGCGGTACGCCTGGTCGGCCAGGATGAGCAGCTCGGCGTCCAGCGCCGGGTCCTCCGCGCCGATCGCCTCGGCACCGACCTGGGAGAAGTGGCGGTAGCGGCCCTTCTGGGGGCGCTCGTAGCGGTAGTACGAGCCGGAGTACCAGAGCTTGACCGGGAGGTTGCCGGCCTTGTGCAGGTTGGCCTCCAGCGCCGCGCGCAGCACGGAGGCCGTGCCTTCGGGGCGCAGGGCGAGCCGGTCGCCGCCCTTGGTCTCGAAGGCGTACATCTCCTTGGTCACGATGTCGGTGGACTCACCGACCCCGCGCGCGAAGAGTTCGACGTTCTCGAAGCCCGGTGTCTCGATGTAGCCGTAGCCGGAGTTGCGCAGCGGGGCGGCGATCGCCTCGCGGACGGCGAGGTACGTGGCGCTGTCCGGGGGGATCAGGTCGTACGTGCCCTTGGGGGCCTTGAAGGTGCTCACGGAAGGTCTCGTCACATTCCTCGTCGGGGAGCCCGAGCGGGTCCCTGGCCGGCGGCCACCTGCCGCAGATACGGGTTGGTGGAGCGCTCCTGGCCGATGGTCGTCTGGGGGCCGTGGCCGGACAGCACCACGGTCGAGTCGTCGAGTGGCAGGCACACGCGGGCCAGCGAGTCGAGCATCTCGGCCATGTCACCGCCGGGCAGGTCGGTGCGTCCGACGGAGCCGGCGAACAGCAGGTCGCCCGAGAAGAGGATCGGCGGGATGTCCGCCGCCTCGGGCATGCCGAAGGTCACCGACCCCTTGGTATGGCCGGGCGCGTGCGCGACGGACAGCTCCAGGCCCGCCAGCTCCAGCTTCGCCCCGTCGGCGAGCTCCTTGACGTCGTCGGGCTCCCCCACGGTCAGCTCGCCCATCAGCGGCATCCCGATGGACCGGCCGAGCGCCTTCTCGGGGTCGCTCATCATGTACCGGTCGTCGGGGTGGATCCAGGCCGGCACGTCGTGCGCGCCGCACACCGGGACGACCGACGCCACGTGGTCGATGTGGCCGTGGGTGAGGACGACGGCGACGGGCTTGAGCCGGTGCTTGTCGATCGCCTCCGCGACGCCGTCGGCGGCCTGATGGCCGGGGTCGATGATCACGCACTCCTCACCGGCGGCGGGGGCGACGAGGTAGCAGTTCGTCCCCCAGGCCCCGGCGGGGAACCCGGCAATGAGCACGATCGTCCTTCGTTGTGTCGATATACGGGCGGCTACGGCTGCTCACAGAGCCTACCGGCGCTGCCGATTCCTCAGCGAACCCATATACGGTACGGGGCACACGCAGGCGCTCGGCACACAGGACGCACGCGTACCGGTCGACGTATCAGACCCTTGAGGAGAGAACCCGGTGGTCAGCCAGGAACAGCGGCGGCGTCAGCTCGCCCGGGAGAAGTTCTTGCGGCAGCAGCAGCGACGCACAGACGCGCGACGCAAGGCCCGTATCCGCAACTCCGTGATCGCCTCGGCTCTCGGCGTGATCGTGGTGCTCTCGGTGACGGTCTTCCTGACCAAGCCGTTCGAGGACGACGGCAAGAAGGAGAACGCGAACGCGGACGTCACGCCGAGCGCCACGCCCAGCAAGGCCCCGGACCCGTGCGAGAAGCCGGCTCCGGGCAAGATCAAGTCGGAGACCTGGAAGAAGGAACCGGCGATGACCATCGACGAGTCGGCGAAGTACACGATGAAGCTGGACACGACCTGCGGCGAGATAGACGTCGCGCTGAAGGCGTCGGCGGCGCCGCACACCGTGAATTCGTTCAACTTCCTTCTCGGCAAGGGCTACCTGGACCACAGCAAGTGCCACCGGCTGACCGACCGGGACATCTACGTCCTGCAGTGCGGCGACCCGAAGGGCACCGGCATGGGCGGGCCGGGCTACACCATCCCGGACGAGAACCTCAAGGACAAGAGCCTCAAGGGCGGGACGTACCCGGCGGGCACGGTCGCGATGGCGAACCAGTACAACCCGCAGACGAAGCAGGGCCGCAACAGCGGCGGCAGCCAGTTCTTCCTCGTCTACCAGGACAGTCAGCTTCCAGCCGACTACACACCGTTCGGCACAGTGTCCGAGGCGGGCATGAAGGTCCTGAAGAAAATCGCGGACGCCGGGGCGCAGGCTCCCGACCCTCAGACGGGCAATACGGCACCCAACGCGACGGTCGTGATCAACAAGGCCACGATCACGAAATCCTGACCCCCAACTGCGAAATTTCGGTCGCGCGGGATGCGGACACGCCCCCCGCCGGTCGCCTATGTTGGCCGTGACGAAACTGTGGACGATGCCCGGGGGAGCTTCAGGCCCCCCGCAGGCATCATGTGGAGGAGGCGCTGTGAGCAGCGACCCGTGGGGCCGCGTCGACGAGACGGGGACCGTGTACGTGCGTACGGCCGACGGCGAGCAGGTCGTCGGTTCCTGGCAGGCAGGCTCCCCCGAGGAGGCGCTGGCCTATTTCGAGCGCAAGTACGAGGGCCTGGTTGTCGAGATCGGCCTCCTCGAGAAGCGAGTGAAGACCACCGACCTGTCGGCCAAGGACGCCCAGGCCGCCATCGACCACATCCGCGAGCAGGTCGACGCGCACCACGCGGTGGGCGACCTGGACGCCCTGCGGGTCCGGCTGGACAAGCTCGTGGAGCTGGTGGAGGCGCGCCGCGAGGAGCGCAAGGCGCAGCGGGCGAAGCAGTCCGACGAGGCCCGCCACGCCAAGGAGGCGCTGGTCACCGAGGCGGAGGAGCTGTCGCAGTCCGACCAGTGGCGGGCCGCCGGTGAGCGGCTGCGGGCCCTGGTGGACACCTGGAAGGGTCTGCCGCGCCTGGACCGCAAGTCCGACGACGAGCTGTGGCACCGGTTCTCGCACGCGCGCTCGGCGTTCTCCAAGCGGCGCAAGCAGCACTTCGCGCAGCTGGACGCGCAGCGCGAGGAGGCCCGCAAGACCAAGGAGCGGCTGGTCTCCGAGGCCGAGGCGCTGTCGAACTCGACGGACTGGGGCGTGACGGCGGCGCGCTACCGCGAGCTGATGTCCGAGTGGAAGGCCGCGGGCCGCGCCCAGCGCGAGCACGAGGACGACCTGTGGAACCGCTTCCGCGGCGCCCAGGACGTCTTCTTCGCGGCCCGCAGCTCGGTCTTCGCCGAGCGGGATGCCGAGCAGTCGGAGAACCTCAAGCTCAAGGAGGAGCTGGCCGAGGAGGCCGAGAAGCTCCTGCCGATCACGGATCTGAAGGCGGCCCGGGCCGCGTTCCGGAACGTGAACGAGCGCTGGGAGGCCATCGGTCATGTGCCGCGGGACGCCCGGCCCAAGGTCGAGGGCCGGATGCACGCGGTCGAGCGGGCCATCCAGGAGGCCGAGGAGGCCGAGTGGCGCCGGACGAACCCGGAGGCACGCGCGCGTGCCGAGGGTCTGACCGGCCAGCTCCAGGCCGCGGTGGACAAGCTGCGGGGCCAGATCGAGCAGGCCCGCGCGCAGGGCAACAACGCCAGGGCCGACAAGCTCCAGCGTGAGCTCGACGGCCGCCAGGCGCTGCTGGATCAGGCGCTGAAGGGCCTGCAGGAGTTCGGAGGCTGAGCAGTCCGTCGAAAGGGGCTCCCGTACGCGGTGTACGGGAGCCCCTTTCGTGTGCTCGTGTGCGACGTGCGTGTGGTCGTCGTGTGCGACCGAACGGCTACGACCTGCTGCGCGCCGACGTCACCCGGTACACGTCGTACACGCCCTCCACGCCACGGACCGCCTTCAGCACATGGCCGAGGTGCTTCGGGTCGCCCATCTCGAAGGTGAAGCGGGAGGTGGCGACGCGGTCGCGGGAGGTCTGGACGGCTGCGGAGAGGATGTTGACGTGCTGGTCGGACAGCACGCGGGTGACGTCCGAGAGGAGCCGGGAGCGGTCCAGGGCCTCGACCTGGATGGCGACCAGGAAGACCGAGGACTGGGTGGGCGCCCACTCGACCTCGAGGATGCGCTCGGGCTCGCGGGACAGCGAGTCGACGTTCACGCAGTCGCTGCGGTGAACCGATACGCCGCTGCCGCGGGTGACGAAGCCGATGATGGGGTCGCCCGGGACGGGTGTACAGCAGCGGGCCAGCTTGACCCACACGTCCTCGACGCCCTTGACGACGACGCCCGGGTCGGCACTGGAGCGGCGCTTGCGGCTGCGGCCGCGGGCCGGCGGGACCGACTCGTCGATCTCCTCGGTGGCGGCCTCCTCGCCGCCGAGGGCCTGGACCAGCTTCTGCACGATGTTCTGTGCGGAGACATGGCCCTCGCCGATCGCCGCGTACAGCGCGGAGATGTCGGCGTAGCGCATCTCGTGCGCGAGGGTCACCAGGGAGTCGCCGGTCAGGATGCGCTGGATCGGCAGATTCTGCTTGCGCATCGCGCGGACGATGGCGTCCTTGCCCTGCTCGATCGCCTCGTCGCGGCGTTCCTTGGAGAACCAGGCCCGGATCTTGTTGCGGGCGCGCGGTGACTTGACGAAGCCGAGCCAGTCGCGGGAGGGGCCGGCGCCGGCCGCCTTGGAGGTGAAGACCTCCACCAGGTCGCCGTTGTCGAGGGTGGACTCCAGCGGGACCAGCCGGCCGTTGACGCGGGCGCCTATGGTGCGGTGGCCGACCTCGGTGTGCACCGCGTAGGCGAAGTCCACCGGGGTGGCACCGGCGGGGAGCGCTATGACGTCGCCCTTGGGAGTGAAGACGAAGACCTCGTTGCGGGACAGGTCGAAGCGCAGGGACTCCAGGAACTCGCCGGGGTCCTCGGTCTCCTTCTGCCAGTCCAGGAGCTGGCGCAACCAGGCCATGTCGTTGAGGTGGTCGTCCTTGCCCTTGCCGGACGACTTGGGGGCGTCGGAGCGCACCTTCGAGGCGCCGGCGACGGCCTCCTGCTTGTACTTCCAGTGCGCGGCGATGCCGTACTCGGCGCGGCGGTGCATGTCGAAGGTGCGGATCTGCAGCTCGACCGGCTTGCCGCCGGGGCCGATGACCGTCGTGTGCAGCGACTGGTACATGTTGAACTTGGGCATCGCGATGTAGTCCTTGAACCGGCCGGGGACCGGGTTCCATCGCGCGTGCACCGTGCCGAGGGCCGCGTAGCAGTCGCGGACGGTGTCCACGAGGACGCGGATGCCCACCAGGTCGTAGATCTCCGCGAAGTCCCGGCCGCGGACGATCATCTTCTGGTAGACGCTGTAGTAGTGCTTCGGGCGGCCGGTGACGGTCGCCTTGATGCGGGCCGCGCGCAGGTCCTGCTGGACCTCGTCGGTGACGATGGCCAGGTACTCGTCACGCTTCGGTGCCCGCTCGGCCACCAGCCGCACGATCTCGTCGTACATCTTGGGGTAGAGGATCGCGAAGGCGAGGTCCTCCAGCTCCCACTTGATGGTGTTCATGCCCAGGCGGTGGGCGAGCGGCGCGTAGATCTCGAGGGTCTCGCGCGCCTTCTTCTCCTGCTTCTCGCGCTTGAGGTAGCGCATGGTGCGCATGTTGTGCAGGCGGTCGGCGAGCTTGATGACCAGGACACGCGGGTCCTTGGCCATGGCGACGACCATCTTGCGCACGGTCTCGGCCTGCGCGGCCTCGCCGAACTTGACCTTGTCCAGCTTGGTGACGCCGTCGACGAGCAGCGTGACGATGTCGCCGAAGTCGCGGCGCAGGTCGTCCAGGCCGTACTCGGTGTCCTCGACCGTGTCGTGCAGCAGGCCGGCCATCAGCGTGGCCGGATCCATGCCCAGCTCGGCGAGGATGGTGGTGACGGCGAGAGGGTGCGTGATGTATGGGTCGCCACTCTTGCGCTTCTGGCCGCGGTGCCAGCGCTCGGCGACCTGGTAGGCGCGCTCGATCTGGCGGAGCGTGGCGGTCTCGATCTTCGGGTCGTTGCTGCGCACTATCCGCAGCAGCGGCTCCAGCACCGGGTTGTACGGGTTCGCGCGCTGCACACCGAGCCGGGCCAGTCGGGCGCGGACGCGGTTGGAGGAGCCGGAGCGGGCCGGCTGGCCGGCTGCCTGACGTACCGCGGGCGGCGGGGTGGGCTTGGGCCGCGCCTGATCGGCGGGTTTGTCGACCGGTGCCGCCTGGGCATGCTCGACCGGCCCGCGGGTGTCGTTCTTCGCGTGGGGCGCGTTCGGCGCGGGCTTCGCCGCGGCTGCCGAGGCGGACTCGGGCTTGGCGGCGGTCAGGTGCTGGGCCTCGTCTGGCAAGAGGGCTCCTCGTGCGCGATCCGGGTCCCCCGGTCAGGTTCCGGAGACCCCATGGTAGCGATCCTGAGCTCCAGGATCGCCTTCAGGCCAATGTGAGGACCCTCTAGCCCGCAGAACGCAGGAGGCGGGCGCCGGATTCCTCCGGGCCCACCTCCGCGGTGTCGTGCCGGTGTCCGCCGGGCCGCTGCGGTCGCTAGTGCCGCATCAGGCAACGTTTGCCCGTTGAGGAGCGGCGTCCGGTGCGTGCTCTCGGC
>NZ_JBEXSH010000482.1:0-6879 GCF_040613555.1 Streptomyces sp. NPDC006265 | reverse complement strand
GAGTGGGGGTGCCCCCTGCTCGAGCGGAGTCGAGAGCTTGGGGGAGCGTGCCGGGCGTCGCGACGGGGCGAACGTTGCCTGCCGCGGCACTAGAGGCGGCACCCGACCCAAGGAGAGCGGCACCCCGCCACGCCGGGCTGAGAAACCCCCCGCCCCCAGCCCTCACGCTGAGCACCCCACGAAGAACCGTCACCGCACTCCCCGTTCCCGCTCCTCCACAACGGAGTTGTACGCCGCGACCTGCGCCCGCCGAGCCGTCCGCTCCACCGGCCGCAACGCCTCCCGCCGCGCGAAGATCTGCGACGAACTCACCGCACCGCCGTGCCCACGCTCCGTCGCCACGGCGATCAGCATCCCCACCCGCTGCGCCAGCTCCAGCACCCGCACCGCCCGCGGCGGATACCCCGGCGCCAGCACCTCCCGGCCCCGCTCGGCCCGCGCCCGGTACGCATCGATCGCCGCCTCCGCCACCGGCCCCGACCCGGCCACATCCAGCCGCGTCAGCAGCTCGGTGGCCTCCCGCAGGGCCTCCACCAGCTCCCGCTCGGCCTCACCCAGCGACGGCACATCCGCCGGCGGCGCCTCCCGCACGGGCAGCACACGCCACACGACCTCGACGTGCACATCGCCCTCGGGCCCTGCCTCGTACACCTCCGGCACCAGCCCCAACGCGGCGCCGTAACAGACCACTGCCTGCTCGGCGTCCAGCGCCCGCGCGTTGAACTCCGGCGGCCCGCTCAGCCCCAGCGGATGCCCCGGCGCGGGCAGCGCGACCCGCAGTCCGGTCACCCCGAGCGTCCGGAGCCGTCCGAGCGCGAGAGTGAGCCCCACGGGCGCCGATTCCCCGGGCAGCCCTTCCACCCGGTGCACCGCGTCCTCGCCCACGACGGCGAGCACAGCGTCGTCCGGCGAGACATGTCCGGCCAAAAGGGCATTTCCCCAAGCTGCGAGACGTCCAGCACGTGGTTCCGAGAGCATGCCTCCACCCTAGGACCCTCCAAGGACCGGACCGAGGGAATGTCCGGGCCGACCGGTGGCGTAGATTTCATGGAGGGCTGCGCCCACCGGCGCGGCGGACCGAGCCACAGGCTTACGCGACAGCCGAGACCGGCCACACTGCAAGGGGAGACAACGCGCTCATGAGCGATGTTCTGGAGCTTCAGGACGTATCCGTGGTCCGTGAGGGCCGGGCTCTGGTGGACCAGGTCTCCTGGTCGGTCAAGGAGGGCGAGCGCTGGGTCATCCTCGGCCCGAACGGCGCCGGCAAGACCACCCTCCTCAACCTCGCTTCCACCTACCTCTTCCCCAGCTCGGGCACCGCCGCCATCCTCGGCGAGACCCTCGGCCGACCCGGTACCGACGTCTTCGAGCTGCGCCCCCGCATCGGCATGGCCGGCATCGCCATGACCGAGAAGCTCCCCAAGCGCCAGACCGTCCTGGAGACGGTCCTGACCGCCGCCTACGGCATGACCGCCACCTGGCACGAGGACTACGAGGACATCGACGAACAGCGCGCCCGCGCCTTCCTCGACCGCCTCGGCATGAGCGACTACCTTGAGCGCCGGTTCGGCACGCTCTCCGAGGGCGAGCGCAAGCGCACCCTGATCGCCCGCGCCCTGATGACCGACCCCGAGCTGCTCCTCCTCGACGAGCCCGCCGCCGGCCTCGACCTCGGCGGCCGCGAGGACCTCGTCCGCCGCCTCGGCCGTCTCGCCCTCGACCCGATCGCCCCCTCGATGCTCATGGTCACCCACCACGTCGAGGAGATCCCCCCGGGCTTCACCCACGTCCTCATGATCCGCCAGGGCAAGGTCCTCGCCGCCGGTCCGCTGGAGCTGGAGCTCACCTCCCGCAACCTCTCCCTCTGCTTCGGCCTCCCGCTCGTCGTTGAACAGTCGGGCGAGCGCTGGACCGCACAGGGCCTCCCGCTCTCCTGAACCCGGCCGCCATCGCGCAAATCCCGGAGTAAGAACGGGATTTCACACCACGGGCGCCCTGTCGGCGACAGGGCCCGCGGATCTACCATGACCATGTGGAAATCGACGCATGGCTGTGGTGGCTGATCGGCGCGGCAGCGCTCGGCATCGCGCTGGTGGTCACCGCGATGCCCGAACTCGGCATGCTGGCGGTGGGCGCCATCGCCGCGGCGGTGGCCACCGGCGTCTTCGGCGGCGGAGCCGTCGCCCAGGTCGCGGTCTTCGCCGTCATCTCGACCGCGGGCATCGCCGTCGTACGGCCCATCGCGAACCGCCATCGCGCCCAGCGACCCCAATTCGCCTCCGGCGTGGACGCGTTGAAGGGCAGACAAGCCGTCGTCCTGGAACGCGTCGACGCCTCCGGCGGCCGGATCAAGCTGGCCGGCGAGGTTTGGTCGGCCCGCGCCCTCGACACCGGCCACGCCTACGAAGTGGGCCAGGAAGTGGATGTCGTGGACATCGAGGGGGCCACCGCGATCGTCATGTGACCTCGCGAGACGTAACTGGAGTGAACTCCTCGCCAGCCACACGACGGTCTGTCAGACTCGACCAGCAAGATCTTCGACAACCATAAGATCTGCCGAAGGCGCCGAAGCGGAGAAGGGACACGGGGAACGACGATGGAACCGGTCATCATCGTCCTGATCATTCTGGTGGTGTTGGTCTTCATCGCCCTGATCAAGACGATTCAAGTCATCCCACAGGCCAGCGCGGCCATCGTCGAGCGCTTCGGGCGCTACACGCGGACACTCAACGCGGGCCTCAACATCGTCGTCCCGTTCATCGACACCATCCGCAACCGCATCGACCTGCGTGAACAGGTCGTGCCCTTTCCACCGCAGCCGGTGATCACCCAGGACAACCTGGTCGTCAACATCGACACCGTCATCTACTACCAGGTGACCGACGCCAGGGCCGCGACGTACGAAGTCGCCAGCTACATCCAGGCGATCGAGCAGCTCACCGTCACCACGCTCCGCAACATCATCGGTGGCATGGACCTGGAGCGGACCCTGACCTCCCGCGAGGAGATCAACGCGGCCCTGCGCGGCGTCCTCGACGAGGCCACCGGCAAGTGGGGCATCCGCGTCAACCGCGTCGAGCTCAAGGCGATCGAGCCGCCCACCTCCATCCAGGACTCGATGGAGAAGCAGATGCGCGCCGACCGCGACAAGCGCGCCGCGATCCTCCAGGCCGAAGGTGTCCGGCAGTCCGAGATCCTGCGCGCCGAAGGTGAGAAGCAGTCCCAGATCCTGCGCGCCGAAGGTGAGGCCAAGGCAGCCGCTCTGCGCGCCGAGGGCGAGGCACAGGCCGTCCGCACGGTCTTCGAGGCCATCCACGCCGGTGACCCGGACCAGAAGCTGCTCTCCTACCAGTACCTCCAGATGCTTCCCAAGATCGCCGAGGGCGACGCCAACAAGCTCTGGATCGTCCCCAGCGAGATCGGCGACGCCCTCAAGGGCCTCTCCGGCGCCATGGGCAACTTCGGTGGGCTCGGCGGAGGTTCCGGCGGCAACGGCGGCACGACCGGAGGCGCCGTCCCCGCCCAGGAACGCCGCGAGAAGCCGTCCATCGACTGACAGCACCCACCAAGCGACGTTCCCCGCACCCACCTGAGGGGCGCGGGGAACTGCGCGACAAGCCACGAACCACCGCAAGCCGAAGAACCACGCGAGCTCCTACGGCGGTGGTCACGCAGCGTCCAGCACCAACCAATCCGGCAGCGCCGCAAGGTCCTCCTGCGCCAGCGTCAGCAACATCGCATCGGCCGGAGTCGGCTCGAACGGCCGCCGCAGCAGCGGCATCCCCGCCTCCTCCGGAGTCCGGTTCGCCTTACGGTGATTGTCCTGCGCGCACGAGGCCACCGTGTTCAGCCACGTGTCCTGTCCACCCTGCGACCGCGGCACCACGTGGTCCACGGTCGTCGCCCGCCTCCCGCAGTACGCGCACCGGTGCCGATCCCTGACCAGCACACCCCGCCTCGACCACGGCGCTTGTCTTCGGAACGGCACCCGTACGTACTGGCAGAGCCTGATCACACGGGGAGCCGGTATGTCGACCGCGGCTCCCCGCATCCGCAGCTCGGGGTGGGCCTGCTCGACGACGGCCTTGTCCTGAAGCACCAGAACGACGGCTCGGTTCAACGTCACCGTCGACAGCGGCTCGAAGCTCGCGTTCAGTACCAGCGTGTCCCGCATACCAGCCCACCTCCCGTGTGCACCGGCCCACCCCCCTGGCGGGCTGGGATCAACTCTGGCCGGGCAGGCCGAGATGGACAACGCAATATCTGCTGCTCCCACGGGGGGTGGCCCCCCGCGACCCCCGGCAACAAAAATGCCCGCTCCTGATCAATTCCAAGACCAGGAGCGGGCAAACGTTCCATGAACGCCGGGATTGCGGGCGACCCGCTCAGCCCTCGGCGGGCACCTCGTACTCGCCGATCAGCTGGGCCCGCCCGATCGTGTGGAACCGCAGGTTGAAGCCGACGGCGGCCGGCGACGCGTCCGCGTCCGGACCGAGCTTCTCCTGATCCACGGCGTACACCGTGAACACATACCGGTGCGGCCCGTCCCCGGGAGGCGGCGCGGCCCCGCCGAACTCCTTGTCGCCGAAGTCGTTACGAGCGTGGATCGCGCCCTCCGGCAGTTCCTCGAACGAGCCGCTGCCCGCGCCCGCCGGCAGCTCGGTCACCGACGCCGGGATGTCGAACAGCACCCAGTGCCAGAAGCCGCTGCCCGTCGGGGCGTCGGGGTCGTAGCAGGTCACGGCGAAGCTCTTGGTCTCGAGCGGGAAACCCTCCCACCGCAGCTGCGGCGACGTGTTGCCGGCCGCCTGGACCTGGCCGTCCTGGAGCGTCGCACCTTCCTCGATGTCCTTGCTCGTCACCGTGAACGACGCGACGGGCGGATGGAAGTCGTGGGGGAGCGGCCGCCGCCTGAGCTCGGTCACCTCGGTACCTCCTGATCGTTTCGTGCAGTAGCCCCCGAGCCTAGAACCAGTTGCGCTTGCTGCCGACCTCCGACAGCCACTGGTTCAGGTACGCGGTCCAGTCCGTCCCCTGGTAGTCGTTCAGACCCACCTGGAAGGAGCGGAAGGTGTCGCTGCCCTCGCTGAACAGCCCCGGCTTCTTGTCCATCTCCAGGACGACGTCCATGGCGGTCTGGTCGGCCACGAAGCTCAGCTCGACCTGGTTCAGCCCTCGGTACTGCTGCGGCGGGTAGAACTCGATCTCCTGGTAGAACGGCAGCCGCTGGCGCGTACCCCGGATCACACCGCGCTCCATGTCCGCGTTCTTGAACCGGAAGCCCAGCTGGATGAACGCGTCGAGGATCGCCTTCTGCGCGGGCAGCGGGTGCACGTTGACCGGATCCAGGTCACCGGAGTCCACCGCACGCGCGATCTCCAGCTCGGTCGACACCCCGATGTTCATGCCGCGCAGGGCCTGACCGTCGATCATCGTGATCGGCGTCTCCCACGGGATCTCCAGACCGAACTGCACCGCGTGCACCGCGTTCGCCTGCAGCTCGAACGCCCCGCCCAGCCGCGACTTCGTGAACTCGATGTCCTGCTTGTACTCCTGGTCGCCGCTCTCGACCTCGACCTTGGCCTGCAGCCCGACCGAGAGCCCCTCGATCTGCTGGTTGACGGACCCGCCCTGGATACGCACCTCACCCTGGACGACACCGCCCGGGACGACGTTGACCTCGTGCAGCACCGTCTCGACCGAAGCCCCGCCGGCCCCCAGGCTCGCGAGCAGCTTCTTGAACGCCATGTCTCTCCCTCTCGCCCACTACGGGTGGATCCTTGATCCATACAAACGCGATCCGGCCGTGGCCGGTTCCATGCCCAACCCTGGCAAGGCGGGCGCCCGACGGCCACCCCCCGGCACCACACGTCTCCAGTACCCTCGGACGGCATGATCGCGACCCCCGACCGTACGCCCCTGTCCAGGGAGTTCTTCGACCGGCCCGTCCTCGATGTCGCCCCCGACCTGCTCGGCCGCATCCTGGTCCGCAGCACCCCGGACGGTCCGATCGCCCTCCGCCTCACCGAGGTCGAGGCCTACGACGGCGCCGACGACCCCGGCTCCCACGCCTATCGCGGCCGTACGGCCCGCAACGACGTGATGTTCGGTCCACCCGGTCATGTGTACGTCTACTTCACCTATGGCATGTGGTTCTGCATGAACCTGGTCTGCGGCCCCGAGGGAAAGGCGAGCGCGGTCCTGCTCCGGGCCGGCGAGATCATCGAGGGTGCCGAACTGGCCCGGACCCGTCGACTCTCGGCCCGCAACGACAAGGAACTGGCCAAAGGCCCGGCCCGGCTCGCCACGGCCCTGAACGTGGACCGCTCCCTGGACGGCACGGACGCGTGTACCTCCCAGGACACCCCGCTCCGCATGCTGACGGGCACTCCCGTGCCCTCCGACCAGGTACTCAACGGCCCCCGCACCGGGGTGGGCGGCGACGGAGCCGTACACCCGTGGCGCTTCTGGGTGGCCAACGACCCGGCCGTGAGCCCCTATCGAGCCCATGTCCCGAGGCGCCGCCGAAGTTGACGGGCCATGCCGGGGTGCGTAATGTAGCCCGAGCCGCTGATCCGGGTAGGGCACTCGCCCTGCAGCCGGAAGCGGCCAAACCACTACCCAGCGACTCCCCTCAACAGGGGCCGAATTCGGCGTGCCCGCATGCCTGAATTCGATGCCGACGGACTCGATTATGAGTCGGACGGGGAATCCGCTAACGTAGTGAATGTCGAAAGGCCGACGAGCGAAAGCCCGGGCCTAACGGCAAATCCCGCCGACCGGGAATCGGATCGAAAAGGATCTGATAGAGTCGGAAACGCAAGACCGAAGGGAAGCCCGGAGGAAAGCCCGAGAGGGTGAGTACAAAGGAAGCGACCG
>NZ_JBEXSH010000481.1:0-6882 GCF_040613555.1 Streptomyces sp. NPDC006265 | reverse complement strand
CTTCTTCGCCAGCCACAGCAGCAGTGCGCCGCGGTCGATCGCGGCGTGCGTCCCGGCGTTGATGGCCGCGCCGGCGAGCAGCGCGGTGGGGGCCCACACCTCGGGCCTGACCTTCGGCTTCTACCACGCCCACCCGGTCGACGCCCTGTACCGCGAGGCCCGCCTGGAGTCGTCGGTGCCGCCGGGCGCGGACCTGGCCCAGACGATCGAGGTGTACGCGAGTCTGCCGCTGCAGTTCGAGCCGGGCACCGAGTGGAACTACTCGGTGGCCAGCAACGTCCTGGGCCGGATCATCGAGGTGGTGTCCGGGCAGCCGCTCGACGTGTTCTGCGCCGAGCGGATCTTCGGGCCGCTCGGCATGACGGACGCGGGCTTCCACGTCACGGACGCGCAGGCGCCCCGGCTCTCCGAGATGTACGGGGAGAGGGAGGGCGGTGGCATCGAACCGATCCCGGGGCTGCCGCTGCGCGGCCGGCCGCGGTTCCTGTCGGGCAGCGGCGGCATGGTGTGCTCGGCCCACGATTACCACCGCTTCATGGAGATGCTGCGCCGCCGGGGCGAACTCGACGGCGTGCGGCTGCTCGCCCCGCCGACCGTGGACCTGATGACCCGCAACCACCTGCCCGGCGGAGCCGACCTGCGGGCCTTCGGCAGCCGCCCCGCCCACGACGAGCCCGGCAACGAGGGGCTCGGCTTCGGCTTCAGCTGTTCCGTGGTGATCGATCCGTCCCGCACCCTGGTGCCGTCCGGGCTCGGCGCCTTCGGCTGGAGCGGGGTCGCCACGACGACGTTCTGGGTCGACCCGGGCCGCGACCTGACGGTGCAGTTCATGACGCAGGTGCGGCCCAGGACCTCCCACTCGGTCTTCAAGGACCTCAAGCGGATGGTCCACGAGGCCCTGTCGGACTGACGCCCGCTACCGGTCGACGCGGAGTGTGAACTCCATTCCGTCCCGGGCGAGTTCCCGCAGCCACTGCTCGGACCGGGTGGCCGTCTCGGCGGCGCGGTTCAGGCCCGGCGGCAGGGAGCCGTCCAGGATGTGACGGACACCGAGGGCGAGGGTCCGCGAGACGCAGCGGGCCATCGCGCTCTCCTCGGCGTCACCCACCAGGTCGAGGAGGTAGCCGCCCGTCCATGACCTCCCCGACTCGGCGCGCACGTCCAGCGACACGGCGAGGACGACCCGGTCGTGGTCGTCGTCCGTGGTGGGGTGGGCGGCGGCCAGTTCCCGCGCCAGGGCGGCGATGCGGTCGTCGTCGCCGGCCCTGAGCTCCTCGAAGACACCGGCCCAGGCGCGCAGCCAGCCCTCCAGACGCAGGGTGCCGCGCACGAACGTCCGCGGTGTCCAGGCGTCCGGCAGCCCGTACTGCGCGACGAACGGGACGCTGTCGCGGTTGGGGTAGACCTCGAAGGCCTCCCCTTCGACAACGTGCCGCCGGGTCGCCTCCCAGGGCCGCTCGGCGACCGTCGGCGCACCGCCCTCGATGTAACGGGCCGGGGAGCGCAGGGCGCGCAGGACCCCCGCGGGTGCCCAGCTGAAGCGGTACGTGAAGTCGTTGGGGACGGCGGGGACTCCACCGCAGTACGACGTGAGGGTGTACGAGGCGGGCGTCTCGTCGCCGATGGCCTCCCGGGCCCGGGCGACCAGGGCGTGGGCGAAGAGGTGGTCGATGCCCGGGTCGAGCCCGGCCTCGGTGAGGACGACGAGCCCGGCCTTCCCGGCCGCGGGCACCTGCTCCAGCACCGCGTCCGACACATAGCTGGAGCACGCGAAGTGCGCTCCCTGCCGTACGCACTCCGCGAGGAGGGGGGCGTGCTCGGGGGCGGGGAGCATCGACACGACGACATCGCCCGGCGCGAGTTCGGCGGCGAGCGCGGGCAGCGTGCAGACGCGGGGCTCGGCCCGTCCGGTGAGGCCCAGCCGGTCGAGGGCGTCGGCGGCCCGGTCCTCGGTGCGGTGCCAGAGCCGGACCCGCTCGGCCGTGTCGCACAGCGCCGCGAGACCGCTGCCCGTGGACAGGCCGGCGCCGATCCAGTGGACGGTGCCGCTCGCCGCCGCCGGTTCGGTACTCAAAGGGAGTCCCCCTTGTCGAGGCCGTGGGCGCGGGACGCGTCACGGAACCGGTCCAGGCAGCGCCCCCAGGGTCCGGAACCGCCGAAGTCGAGCAGGTGGGGCAGGAGGGCGGCCGAGAAGTCGGCGCTGGACTCCAGCGGCAGCAGGGAGGGCAGGTTGTCGATGGCGATGAGGTCGAGCGGGGGTGCGTCGCGCAGCCGCCGTACGGGCTCGTCCCAGGAGGTGGTGTCGTCGTACACCGGAAGGACGTTGAGTGGGGAACCGACGTCGCAGGTCACATCGCACAGGGTGCGCAGCCGGCGGTCCGGGGTGTCGAGGTCCTGCTCGCGCAGGAAGGGCGGGACGGGGGTGGTGGCGAGGACCGCGTTCACCATCACGTCGTGCCGCAGCAGGGCGGGGCGGTCCAGGTCCCGCGTCTCGGCGAGGTCCCAGCCGGTGGGGTCGACACCGGCGGCGGCGAAGGCCGCGCGGGCGCCGCGGCCGCTTCGGCCCAGGGCGCCGACGACGAGGCCGGTGAACCCGGCGTCGCCGGAGGCCGGCTTGAGTGTCTCGTCCAGGTCTTCCTTGGTGGTCGGCTTCAGGGGCGCCCGCAGCCGGCCCCGGTGCCGGAGCACGGCCAGGGCGGCGCCCAGGTAGCCGGCCCAGAAACCGAAGGCGGCCAGGCGCCGTCCGGTGTCGTCCACCAGGTACTCCAGGTCGAACAGCGCCCCGCCCCCGGCGGCGAACCGGCCCAGCAGCTCCGCCGCTCCCGGCTGGTCCTTGTAGGCGTGGCCGAAGAAGATGTGCCGGTGCGTCAGCCCGGCCGGGTCCTCGGGCAGTTCCTTCAGGCCGAGCACGACGGCGTCCCGAGGTGCCCTCACCCAGGAGCCCGCTGGGGCGACCCGGCAGCCGGCCGCCTCGTACTCCTCGATCGGGAAGACCCGCTGCGGGGACTCCTCGACGGTCAGTTCCACTCCGTTCCCGACGAGCCGCCGGGCGTCGCCGGGAACGATCGGAGTGCGTCGCTCGGTCGTGCGGGCCTCGTGGCGCAGCCACAGATGGAGCTCGGTCATACCAGGTGAGCCTCCGGCGTGAGGCATCGGCCGCTGAGGGTCGACGCTTCTGGGGCGGACGTTCACGAAGCGTACGCGGCCCGCCTGCGGGTCGCGCACGGATTCGCCCAGGTCACGTCGGGAACCGGAACCGGCCGAGCGGTCAGGAGGAGCTGACCACCGCGTCCAGGTGGGGCAGGTGGTGGTCGAGGCGCTCCCGCTTGGTGCGCAGATAGGTGATGTTGTTCTCGCACGGCGGGATCAGCAGCGGCACCGTCTCGGCGACGGTGATGCCGTGGTTCACCAGCGCCTCGCGCTTGCGCGGGTTGTTGGACATCAGCCGCACGGAGCGCACGCCCAGGTCGTCGAGTATCCGGGCCGCCACGCCGTAGTCGCGGGCGTCCACCGGCAGACCGAGGGCGAGGTTGGCCTCGACGGTGTCCAGGCCCTCCGCCTGCAGGGCCATCGCGCGCAGCTTGGCGAGCAGGCCGATGCCGCGGCCTTCATGCCCTCTGAGGTAGACCACGACACCAGCTCCTTCGGCGACGACCGCGCGCAGGGCGGCGTCGAGCTGGTCACCGCACTCGCAGTGCTGGGAGCGGAAGGCGTCGCCGGTCAGGCACTCCGAGTGCAGCCGGATGAGGACGTCGTCGGAGCCGATCTCCCCGTAGACCAACGCCACCTGTTCGTCACCGCGGTCATGGTCCAGGTAGCCGACCGCCTGGAATTTCCCGTACACGGTGGGCAGGGGGGCATTCACGACGCGTTCCACGCCGGTCCGCTGCGTCGACTTCTTGCCGAGTACGCCAATTTTTTCTGTCATGATTCTCGAGTTCCTAAGCAGAGACGAAAGGCCGTGACGTGATGAGTGATCTGGTGCCGGCGGACACCACGGAAGACGTACGGACGCGGGGCGCCGGTGTCTCACGGCAGGTCGCGGTGCTTCCCGTGGGGAGCTTCGAGCAGCACGGTGCGTACCTCCCGCTGGCGACCGACACGCTCGTCGCCTGTGCCGTCGCGCGGGAGATAGCCGGCGCGTACCCGGTGCACCTCCTTCCTCCGGTGACGATCTCGTGCTCGCACGAGCACGCGGCCTGGCCGGGGACCGTCAGCATCTCCTCGGTGACCCTTCATGCGGTGGTACGGGACATTGCGGCTTCGCTGCGCCGGTCCGGGGTCGACGCCCTGGTGGTGGTCAACGGGCACGGCGGCAACTACGTACTGGGCAACGTGGTTCAGGAGTCCTCCGCCCGCGGTGAGCGGATGGCGCTCTTCCCGGCCGCTGAGGACTGGGAGGCGGCGCGCGAGCGGGCGGGTGTGGTCACCTCGCTGCTCACCGACATGCACGCGGGGGAAATCGAGACCTCCGTCCTTCTGCACGCTCATCCCGAAATGCTCCGACCCGGTTATGAGACTTCCGATTTCGTCGCTGACGACCGGCGTCATCTGCTCACCCTCGGCATGTCCGGCTATACCGATTCCGGTGTCATCGGCCGTCCTTCGCTGGGTTCGGCTGAAAAAGGGAAGGAACTCCTGGCGAGCCTCGCGGATTCCTTCGGGGCGTATTTCTCGATGCTGACCTCCGAGGCGTGGTCACCCCGCGGCGCGGGGGCGGGTACCGGGGCCTGAGCGGTGGCCCGGGCCCCGGCCCGCAGGCCCGCGTACCAGCGGGCGACGAGCACGATCAGGCCGGGCAGGCTGGCCACGAGGCTGAGCACCCCGTAGACGACCGCGACGGCCAGCCCCCGGCCGGCGCCCAGGCCCGCGGCGCCGAACGCCCAGGCGGTGACGCCCTCCCTGGGCCCCCAGCCGCCGACGTTGAGCGGCAGGCCCATCGCCAGCAGGGCGAGAACGGCGAGGGGCAGCAGGACGGCCACGGAGGCGGCGGTCCCGGCGACACGGGCGGCGAGTACGAACATCGCGACGTAACCTGCCAGCACCACCGCGGAGGAGACAACCACACCGGGCCCGTTCTCTCGCGACAGCAGCTCGTGGCGGGTCTCGGCGAGGACCGCGCGCAGCTTGCGGCCACGCCGGGAGGGTGCCGTCCGGTTCATGCGCAGAGCGAGGACGACGGCGAGTGCCCCGAGGACGGCCAGGGCCGCGAGCGGGGCGATGTGCCGGGCCTCGGCCAGCACCGGGGACGGCATGGTCAGCAGGACGACGGCCCCGAGGGCGAACAACGCGATCTGCCCGGCGGCCCGTTCGAGGACGACGGCCTTCACGCCCCGCCGAACGTCCCCCTCGCTCTGTCCGTGCCGCACGGCCCGGTGCACATCACCGAGGACGCCGCCGGGCAGGGCCGCGTTCAGGAACAGCGCGCGGTAGTAGTCCGCGACGGCCGGCCCGAACGGCAGCCGGATCCTGAGTCCTCGGGCCACGATCGCCCAGCGCCACGCGCTGCACACGGTGGTGACGAGGCCGATGCCGAGTGCGAGCAGCAGCGACACCCCGTCGATCCGCCGCAGTCCGTCCAGGAAGACGCCGGTGCCGAGACGCCAGAACAGCACACCAAGGATGGCGATTCCGGCGACGGTGCCGAGGTGGGTACGGACCTTGGGGGAGCCGAGGCGGGCCAGGGCCGTACGGACGGGGCCGGGCGACGGTGTGCCGGTGACGGACGACGGGAGCCCCGCGGGGTCCGCGGCGGCGGGCGCGCTGCTGTCGCCCGTGGCCGGGCGCGGCACGACCGCGTCCGCCCGGGCCGTGACCGCCGCACCGGATGCCGCCGGCACCCGGGGGTTGTCCGTGAGCGTGGTGCGCGGGCGCGTACCCGTCGCCTGCGGGCTCATGACGCTCCGCCCGCCGGACGGGACAGGGCCAGGAGGTCGACGTGGTGGACGGTGACGCGCAACTCGCCCGCGGCGAGGGCAGCCAGCCGGTTGGTCAGGTAGACGTCGGCCTCGGCCCGCAGCTCGGGGCGCTCCTCGACGGCGGCGCCGACCCAGCCGCGCAGCCACTGCTCGGTGAGCGCGGCCCGCTCGGGGCCCAGCCGCCAGGGGCTCGGGTGCAGCCGTACGGTCGCGCCGTGCTCGGAGAACGCCTCGGCCGCCGCCGTGACCGCGTCGGGGCCGAGCATGCCGTCACGGCGCTGGTGGTCGTTGAACGCCTGGACCAGTTCCGCGTCCAGCGGGTGGGACGGGGTCAGTTCGACCCGCCCGGCGACGGACAGCGTCAGCAGGGCCGGGCAGCCGGCCCCGGCGCACGCGGCGGCGAGGGTGTCGATCTCCTCCCGGGTGAGGACGTCCAGCAGAGCGGACGCGGTCACCAGGGACGCGCCCCGCAGGGCGTCCGGACTGAGGCGGGCGATGTCGCCGCGGCGCGTCTCCACGGAGACCCGGCTGCCGTCGGCGGCCGAGCGCGGGGAGGACACCGCGGCGAAGTGCAGCAGGTAGGGGTCGCGGTCGTGCAGGACCCAGTGCTGGGCGCCGTCCAGGCGGGGCGCGAGCCAGCGGCCCATCGAGCCGGTGCCGCAGCCCAGGTCGTGGATGACGACGCCCGACTTGCCGGGCATGTTGGCGAGCCGGATCCTCAACGGGTCGAGCAGGTCGTGCGCCCGCCCGGCGGCGTCGGCCGGCTCCCGCAGCTCCAGCCACTCCGGCGCGTACCGGGGCGGATCGTCCGGGTTGGCCTCACGCAGCTTGACGGTCGGCCGCGAGCCGGGCTTGCCGCTGGGGCCGGCGCCGGGGATGACGGCCCCGGGGACGCGCCCCGGACCGAACGCCACGCTGGAGCCCAGACCGGGGATCGCGGCGTTCTCGGTCGACCGCGCTGCGG
>NZ_JBEXSH010000480.1:0-6898 GCF_040613555.1 Streptomyces sp. NPDC006265 | reverse complement strand
GGGGGCGCGCCGCCAAGCGCCGAGGGGTCCGGCCCCGCCGGCATGAGTGGACCGCGGTTCAGGCGGTTTCGGGCTGCTTGCCGTCGTGCAGGGCGATCGCGTGCTGCATCGCCCTACGGGCGCGCGGGGTGTCGCGGGCGTCGTGGTAGGCGACGGCGAGGCGGAACCAGGTGCGCCAGTCGTCGGGGGCGTCCTCCGTCTCGGCCTTGCGTTTGGCGAAGACCTCGTCGGCCGAGTCGCGGTCGATGCGTCCGCTGGGGGTACGTCGCAGTTCGTCGACGGGCAGACCGCCCTGGGCCTCGAGTTCGGCGGCGAGTTGATTGGCCCTGCGGGCGAACTGGGTGTTCTTCCAGAGGAACCACAGGCCGATGACCGGCAGGATCAGCACGGCGACACCGAAGGTGACGGTGAGGGGCGTGCCGGTCCCGATGAGCAGGACGCCACGGCTGCCGACCAGGACGAAGTAGACGACCAGGACGGCGGCGGTGACGGCGTAGGTGAGCTTCGCGCGCATGACGGTCAGAGGCTCAGTTCAGGTCCAGGAAGTGTTCCAGGCCGAACGTCAGGCCCGGGGTGCTCACCACGCGGCGGGCGCCGAGCAGGATGCCCGGCATGAAGCTGCTGTGGTGGAGCGAGTCGTGGCGGATGGTGAGCGTCTCGCCCTCGCCGCCCAGCAGGACCTCCTGGTGGGCCAGCAGGCCGCGCAGGCGGACGGAGTGCACGGGGACGCCGTCGACGTCCGCGCCCCGCGCGCCGTCCAGAGCGGTCTCCGTGGCGTCCGGTGCCTGGGCCGCACCCGCCTCGGCACGAGCCGACGCGATGAGCTGGGCCGTGCGCGTGGCGGTGCCCGACGGGGCGTCGACCTTCTTCGGGTGGTGGAGCTCGATGACCTCCACCGACTCGAAGTACGGTGCCGCGATCTGCGCGAACTTCATGTTCAGTACGGCCCCGATGGAGAAGTTCGGCGCGATGAGCACGCCCGTCTCCGGTGAGGAAGACAGCCAGCCGTTCAGCTGGGCGAGGCGCTCGTCGGTCCAGCCGGTGGTGCCGACGACCGCATGGATGCCGTGGCCGACGCAGAACTCGAGGTTGGCCATGACCGAGTCGGGCGTGGTCAGTTCGACCGCGACCTGGGCGCCGGATTCGGTCAGCGTCTCCAGCTTGTCGCCCCGGCCGAGGGCGGCGACCAGTTCCATGTCCTCGGCGGCTTCGACGGCTCGTACGGCTTCCGAGCCGATCCGGCCCTTGGCGCCGAGGACCGCCACGCGCAGCTTGCTCATCTCTTGTGCTTCCTTCACCAGGGGATTGTCAGGCGACGGCGTCGTTCAGGCGGGTCGCCTGTTTGTCCTTCAGCGGGCCGATGACCGACAGGGAGGGCCGCCGTCCCAGGATCTCGCGGGCTACCTCACGGACGTCGTCCGGGGTGACCGACGCTATCCGGGACAGCATGTCGTCGACCGACATCTGCTCGCCCCAGCACAGCTCGCTCTTGCCGATACGGTTCATCAGCGCGCCGGTGTCCTCCAGGCCGAGGACCGTGGACCCCTGGAGCTGGCCGATCGCACGCCCTATCTCGTCGTCCGAGAGGCCGTGCTCGGCGACCTGGTCGAGTTCGTCGCGGCAGATCTTCAGCACGTCGTGCACCTGTGAGGGCCTGCAGCCGGCGTAGACGCCGAACAGGCCGCAGTCGGCGAAGCCCGAGGTGTACGAGTACACGCTGTAGGCGAGGCCGCGCTTCTCGCGGACCTCCTGGAAGAGGCGGGAGGACATGCCGCCGCCCAGGGCGGTGTTCAGCACACCCAGGGCCCAGCGCCGCTCGTCCGTGCGGGACAGGCCCGGCATGCCGAGCACGACGTGCGCCTGCTCGGTCTTGCGGTCGATCAGCTCGACCCGGCCCGCGGTGCGCAGGGCACGCGTGCCGCTGCGCGGGGCGACCGGGTCGGCGGCGAGGTCGCCGAAGGCGCCGGCCTTCTCGAAAGCGGCGCGGACCTGCCGCACGACCTGGGCGTGGTCGATGTTGCCGGCGCAGGCGACGACCAGGTGGGTCGGGTCGTAGTGCTTCTTGTAGAAGCGGCGGATGCGGTCTGCGGTGAGGGCGTTGACCGTGTCGACCGTGCCGAGGACCGGGCGGCCGAGGGGGTTGTCGCCGAACATCGTGTGCGCGAACAGGTCGTGCACGCAGTCGCCCGGGTCGTCCTCGGTCATGGCGATCTCTTCGAGGATGGCGCCCCGCTCGACGTTGACGTCGTCCTCGCGGATGAGCGAGCCGGTCAGCATGTCGCAGACGACGTCGATGGCCAGCGGCAGATCGTTGTCGAGCACGCGTGCGTAGTAGCACGTGTACTCCTTCGCCGTGAACGCGTTCATCTCGCCGCCGACCGCGTCGAGCGCTGCTGAGATGTCCAGGGCCGACCTGCGGCTGGTGCCCTTGAAGAGCAGGTGCTCCAGGTAGTGGGTGGCGCCGTTCAGGGCCGGGGTCTCGTCGCGGGAGCCGACGTGCGCCCAGATGCCGAAGGTCGCGGAGCGGACCGAGGGCAGGGTTTCGGTGACGATGCGCAGGCCGCCGGGGAGGGTGGTCTTGCGGACCGTACCGATGCCGTTCTCGCCCTTGATGAGCCGTCGCCCGCATACTGGCCGACCCGACCATCAGCGCGGCGCTGCGCGCGGCCGCCGAGGACGCCATCGACGGCACTCCGGAGGAACTGCGGTACTTCCTGGAGACCGGGCGGTACGAGGTCGACGGCTGACGCGTCCGGAGCGGGCCGGCGGGGTTCCGCCGGCCCGCTCCGTCACCGGTCTCGGCGGGTCTCAGTGGAAGAAGTGCCGCGTCCCCGTGAAGTACATCGTGATGCCGGCCTTCTGCGCGGCCTCCACGACCAGTTCGTCACGGACGGAACCGCCGGGCTGGACCACGGCCTTGACTCCGGCCGCGGTGAGGATCTCCAGGCCGTCCGGGAAGGGGAAGAACGCGTCCGACGCGGCGTACGCGCCCGCGGCACGCTCGGCACCGGCCCGCTCGACGGCCAGCTTCGCGGAGTCCACCCGGTTGACCTGCCCCATGCCGACGCCGACCGAGGCGCCGTCCTTGGCGAGCAGGATCGCGTTGGACTTCACCGCGCGGCAGGCCTTCCAGGCGAAGGACAGCTCGGCCAGCTCGTCGGCGCTCAGCACCTCACCGGTCGCCAGCGTCCAGTTGGCCGGGTCGTCGCCGTCGGCCTGGAGACGGTCGGCGACCTGGAGCAGCGCGCCGCCGTCGATCGGCTTGACCTCGACCGGCGCGGCCGGTCCGTCGGCGCAGCGCAGCACGCGGATGTTCTTCTTCTTGGTGAGGGCCTCCAGGGCCCCGTCCTCGTAGCCGGGCGCGACGATGACCTCGGTGAAGATCTCCGCGACCTGCTCCGCCATCTCCTTGCTGACCGGGCGGTTGACCGCGATCACACCGCCGAACGCCGACAGCGGGTCGCAGGCGTGCGCCTTGCGGTGCGCCTCGGCGACGTCCGAACCGACCGCGATGCCGCACGGGTTGGCGTGCTTGATGATCGCGACGCACGGATCGGCGTGATCGTACGCGGCACGGCGGGCGGCGTCGGTGTCCGTGTAGTTGTTGTACGACATCTCCTTGCCGTGCAGCTGCTCGGCCTGGGCGAGGCCGCCGCCCGCGGCGGAGCCGCTCATCGATGCCGTGGAGACGTAGAGCGCGGCCGGCTGGTGCGGGTTCTCGCCGTAGCGCAGGGTGTGCTCGCGCTCCCAGGTGGCGCCGAGGAAGTCGGGGAACTGCGACTCGTCGACGGGCGCGTAGGAGGAGGCGAACCAGGAGGCGACGGCCACGTCGTAGGCGGCCGTGTGCTGGAAGGCCTCGGCGGCGAGCCGCTTGCGGGTGACGAGGTCGAAGCCGCCGCTCTGGACGGCCTTGAGCACATCGGCGTACCGGGCCGGGCTCGTGACGACCGCGACCGACGGGTGGTTCTTCGCGGCGGCCCGGACCATGGAGGGACCGCCGATGTCGATCTGCTCGACGCACTCGTCGGGCGAGGCACCGGAGGCGACGGTCTCGCGGAACGGGTAGAGGTTCACGACGACGAGGTCGAACGGCTCGACACCCAGCTCGGCGAGCTGCTCGCGGTGGCTGTCCAGGCGCAGGTCGGCGAGGATGCCCGCGTGCACGCGCGGGTGCAGGGTCTTGACCCGGCCGTCCAGGCACTCGGGGAAGCCGGTGAGCTCCTCGACCTTGGTGACGGGGACGCCGGCAGCGGCGATCTTCGCGGCGGTGGAGCCGGTGGAGACGAGCTCGACCCCGGCCTCGTGGAGCCCGCGCGCGAGGTCCTCGAGACCGGTCTTGTCGTAGACGCTGACGAGCGCCCGGCGAAGGGGCCGCTTGTTGCTCTCGGCGGTCACTGGATAACTACCTTTCGTCCCTCAATGCGATAGCCGTTGCGGGCGAGGCGCCCCACGACCTCGACGAGCAGCCTTCGCTCGACTTCCTTGATGCGCTCGTGCAGAGCGCCTTCGTCGTCCTCGTCCCGGATCTCCACCACGCCCTGCGCGATGATCGGCCCGGTGTCGACGCCGTCGTCGACGAAGTGGACGGTGCAGCCGGTGACCCTGGCGCCGTACGCGAGTGCGTCCCGCACAGCGTGGGCTCCCGGGAAACTGGGCAGGAGCGCGGGGTGCGTGTTGACGAACCGCCCGCCGAACCGTGCGAGGAACTCCTTGCCGACGATCTTCATGAACCCGGCGGAGACGACGAGGTCGGGCTCGTACGCCGCGACGGCCTCGGCGAGGGCGGCGTCCCACTCCTCGCGGCTGCCGTGGTCCTTGACCTTGCACACGAAGGCCGGCAGCCCGGCGCGCTCGGCACGCGCCAGCCCTTCGATGCCCTCGCGGTCCGCGCCGACGGCCACGACCTCGGCCCCGTACTCCTGCGCGCCGACGGCGGCGATCTCGTCGAGCAGCGCCTGCAGGTTGGTGCCGGATCCGGAGACCAGCACGACGAGGCGCTTGGCGCGCGGGGCCACGGGCTTGGCGGCCACGGTGAGGGCCTTTCTCGGGGGAGCGTCCGTCCAGGGCGGTCGGCGCTCAACGTTTTGTACATTCATACGAATGCTTTGCGTCCCCGGATACGGGGAAGCCTACGAACCGGCCGACCGTCAGCAACGATACCGGCACACCGGACGGCCCCCACGGGACGGGGGCACGGCCGGAAGGTAGCGTCTGGACGGAGCCGGTTCGGGAACGACGTCCGGACGTGGTGCGTTCAGGAGGTGACGGACCCGGGTCCGACGCCGTTCCGTTCTGTCCACACATTCCTCCTCACCAACGGGAAGACGCTCACTTGATGCCGGACCGCAGCCTGCGACTGCTCACGTTCCCCCAGCTGTTGCCGCAGGGAGGGGAGCGCGGCGCCGTGCTGCTGCGGGAGCGCCCCAGCTCACCGCCCGACGCACCGTCGGGCGGCGACGGCGGGCAGGAGCGCGAGCGCGGGTCCCAGGACGACAACCCCTTCGCCCCGCCGCCCGAGGGCACACCGGACCGTCCCTGGCAGCCGCGGCGCCCGTCGGACGACAACTCCCAGGACTCCGGCCACGGTGACGGTGGCGACCGTTCGCCCTGGGGCAGCCAGTGGAGCGACCAGCAGCCCGGCCGCTCCCCCGGCGGCTTCGGTGAGCGCCCCCGCGGTGGGCCCGAGGGTCAGGGCGGCGGCCCCCAGGGCGGCGGCCCGAACGTGCGCTGGGACCCGACGGATCCCGCGCAGCGCCGCGCTCGCTATGCCCTGCTGTCAGGCATGTGGGCCTTCTTCTTCGCCCTCTTCAGCTGGCCGTACGTGGCGCTGCTGCTCGGCGCGCTCGCCCTCTACTGGGCCATCAGCTCCCTGCGCGCCAAGCCCCACAGGCCGGACCCGGATTCCCCCGCCCCCGAACAACAGGGCGGCGGCCGACCCCAGACGACGGCGGCGGTGAGCGGCCTGGTCACGGCGTGCCTGGCGATCGCCCTGGTCGCCGCGTCCTTCACGGCACAGCTGGTCTACCGCGACTACTACACCTGCACCAACGACGCCCTCACGAACGAGTCGAAGCAGTCCTGCTCCCAGCTTCTGCCGGAGGAGCTCCGGGGGTTCCTGGGGACGGACGGCTGACGCTTCAGGGGCTCTCCGGCGGGGCGGACCGGTCGGAGGGGGCCGGGTCGGACGGCAGGAAGTCGTAGAGACCGGATTCCGGGTCGCGGTTCTGGTCGCGCAGGCCGTAGAGGGCATCGTGCTCGAACGGCTCGTGGGGAGCGTGGCGCCCGACGCCCCAGGCCGTAGCCGGATCTCCGGCGCCCCAGAAGATCGCGGCGTCCTCATCACCCCCGGATCGCTCGGCATCCCGAGTTCCCGCGGCTCGTCCGGCGCCCCGAGAACCGTCAGCGTCTCCCGCGCCCCGAGTGTCGTCCAAGACCCCGGCACCCCAGAAACCCTCGGCATCCTCGTCACCCACGGACGATCCAGCACCCCGAGTGCCGTCGGCTCGTCCGGCGCCCCGAGGGCCGTCCGCGGCCCCCGCACTCCCGGCCACCCCCGCGATTCCGGCCACGCCGCTTCGCGTGAACCGACCGCGGCCCAGCCGAGCGCTCTTCCATAGCCGCCCGGCCCCGTCGGCGCCCGGGGCCGCGTCCTCCCGCTGGTTGCCGATCTTCGGCTCCTCCGCCCGGGGTGACCGGCACCGCCAGGCCCGCACTCCCACCGCCGTCGGGATCGCCAGCAGCCCCAGCCAGACCAGCGTCGCGGCGGCGGCCTGCCACCAGACCGGGCCGAACCGGGACAGTACGTCGGCACCGAGCGGGCCGCCCGACAGCCCGGCCAGCACCGCGAGCACGGCCGCGCACAGCACCGACGCCAGCGCGGCGGCACGTACGGTGCGGC
>NZ_JBEXSH010000479.1:0-6909 GCF_040613555.1 Streptomyces sp. NPDC006265 | reverse complement strand
GTCCTCGGGTGTGACGCCGTCGGGGACGGTGATGCCGCGGCCGTCCGGGGAGGTCTCCCAACCGGGGGGCCCCCCGCCGCTCACGCCTGCTCGCACGCGCGGCCGGCAGCGTCCGGGCCCTCGCCGACCGACTCGGCCGGACCCTGCTCACCTTCCTGCTGGCCCTGCTCGCCACCGGTGCCGGCGGATACGGGATCTTCGCCCTCATCGGAGATGCCGTCACCTGCGCGCCGTCCCTGGAACTGCGCGTGCTGACCGACCCCGACCTGGAACCGACGATGCAGGCGGTCGCGGACGCCTACTTCGCCTCGGCCGTGAACACCACGGACGACGGTTGCCGGCGCGGCGGCGCCACCGTCTACAGCGCGGGCGCCTCCGCCGTGGTGACCGCGTTGAGCAAGCGGACCGATGCCTGGCAGCAGCCGCGCGAGGACGACAACCCGCAGCGGGACATCGGCCCGCAGCCGGACGTGTGGATACCCGCGACCGGCGCCGACGTCGGCCGGGTCACCGCCGCGCAGGAAGACCGGGTCTTCGCCCGACTGGAGCCGGACACCGGGCCGTTCGCGTATTCGCCGGTCGTGCTGGCCGTCCCGCAGGACCTCGCCCGCACCCTCGGGAAGCCCACCGGGCGGCCGCTGTCGGAGCTGGTCGACGCCCTGGAGGCCGCACCCGGGACCGCCGAAGTGCACCGCCCCGACCCCGGGTTCACCGACTCGGCACTGATGGCGACCATGGGCCTGTACGGCGACGGGGACGACGCGCGCGGTGCCGAGCGGCTCCTCACCCGGCCCGAGCGTCCCGAGCCCTCGGCCGTCAAACTGCTGTGCACGCTGCCCGACGACGACGCCGTGGACGACCGCAGCGCTGCCCTGGTCCCGGAGTTCCTGCTCAGGAGCGGGGTCGACTGTCACCCGGTTACCCGCGTCCCGCGCACCGCCGCCTACCCCGACGACGTACCCGGTCTGGAACCGACGTTCGTGCGGGTGCGCTGGGATCACGGCGACCGGGATACGAACGCGCGCGACGACGAGGCGAACCGCTTCCGCACATGGCTGACCGGTGCGGAAGGCCGGGCGGTGCTCGGCGAGCAGGGCTTCAGGTCCTCGAGCGGTGAACGCGCTCTGCTCGACGCCGAGTCGGCCCCCGACGGGCTGACCGACACCGTCCGCCCGCCGGACTCCGCCGACTCGTCGGGGCTGGACGAGACACTCGAGGAGTACGGCAACGGGCACGGATCCGGCCGAGTCCTCTTCCTGCTCGACAGCTCCGGCTCGATGGCCGGTCTGTGGGACGGCCCCAGCGGAGGCCCCGGCATCCTGAAGCGGACCCTGCCTGGGCTCGGCGGGGAGGATCAGTACGGGATGTGGGCCGTGCACGGCCTCGAGGGCCGTACGCACACAGAGCTGCTGCGCTTCCGCACACATCCCCGCAAGGACGCCGAGCGGGCCCTCGACACCACCACGGTGCGGGACGCGGAGGCCGATCCGCCCGCCGCCCTCCTGG
This sequence comes from Streptomyces sp. NPDC006265, assembly GCF_040613555.1. Taxonomy (NCBI): domain Bacteria; kingdom Bacillati; phylum Actinomycetota; class Actinomycetes; order Kitasatosporales; family Streptomycetaceae; genus Streptomyces; species Streptomyces sp. NPDC006265. The sequence continues at coordinate 5,403 of NZ_JBEXSH010000479.1, read as the reverse complement.
ACGCCATGACGTTCATGCGGGAGCGCGGCGCCGACGACGAAAGGCCGCAGCTGATCGTGTACCTCACAGACGGCGAGGACGACACCCGTCTGACCGGCGACGAACTCAAGCAGGCGGTCGAGCGGGCCGGGACCGCGGGCGTGCCTGTGGTCATGGTGATCCTGAACAGCGGGGCCTGCGACAGCGGCCGCCCCGGCACGCTCATCGCCGAGGCGAGCCGGGGGCGTTGCCTGGACGCCGGCGACGACCTGGCCCCCGCCCTGCACGACGAGGTCGCCCGCGTCGGAACGGGGGAGGAATGACGGCCCGCCGCCGGCCCGCCGCTGTGCTGTCCCTGCTGTCTTTGCTCGCCCTGGCATCCTGCACCGGTGGTGAGGGGCAGCAACAGCCGCAAGGATCCGACGCCTCCACCCGAATCGTGGTGGCCAGCGGCCAGGACGTCACCGGGAAGAACGGCATCCGACGGCAGCTCATCGACGCCTGGAACGCCAAGGAGGGCGAGCACGGCTACCGGGCCCGCCTGGTGGAACTCCCCGGCTCCGCCGACCAGCAGCGCAGCCAGCTGCTCGGCGCCCTCCAGTCCGGCAGCGCCGACTACGACGTGGTGAACCTCGACGTGACCTGGATCCCGGAGTTCGCCGAATCCGGCCTGATCCGCCCGCTGACGGACGCGTCCGTCGAGTCCCCCACGGACCTCATACCGTCCGTGGACCGCACGTCGTACTGGGACGGCAAGCGGTTCGCGGTCCCCTTCAACAGTGACGCGGGCCTGCTCTACTACCGCAAGGACCACCTGCGGAAAGCCAGTGCCTCCCGTACCGAGCTCAGCGACGGGGCCACCTGGGACGAGCTGCGGGAGCTGACCGACGCCGTCGACCCCGAGGGCGACAACGCGGGCTGGACCACCCAGCTCGCCGCGTACGAGGGCCGTACCGTCAACGCGATCGAGGCGTTCGCCTCGGCCGTACCCGGCTTCCGGATCACCGACGACGAGGGCACGTACGTCGCGACCAGGGAACAGCTGACGGCGGGCGTGACCGAACTGCGTGCGCGTACGGCGAAGCCCTACATGATCGAGGAGGCGACCGAGTCCCGCGAGGCCGAGTCGCTGAGCGCCTTCGCGGAGGGGCGCACCACTTTCCTGCGGCACTGGCCGTACGTCTATCCCACCCTCTACGAGACCTTCAAGGGCGAGCTAGGTGTGGCCCGGCTGCCCGGCAAGGCGGTGCTCGGCGGCCAGAACCTCGCCGTCACCTCCTCCCTGTCCGGCCAACGGGCCGCCAAGGCGGAGGAACTCATTGCGTTCCTGACCGATCCGGACAGCGAACGCTGCCTGCTGCGCGCCGGGTTCGCCGCGACACGCGCTTCCGCCTACCGGGAGCCGGGTACCGCCCCCGACTGCCGGCACGCCCCCGCGTACGCCGAGACGCCCTCGGCGCCCCCCACCGGCGAGAGCACGGTCCGCACACCCCCTGACCGTTTCGCCGACGGCACCAGCTACTCCCGGCACATCCTGTACCCGGCCCTCCGCGAGGCCGTCCAACGCCCGGTCACGCCTCTGTACGGCGCGGTGAACCGCACCCTCATCACCGAACTCGACGCGCTGTACGGCCCACCGAAGGGCCCGGGTGGAAGCCGGCCGGGTGACACGGAGATAGCGAAAAGCCTTGACGAGGCGTTGAGGAAAGTCTTACCCGGTTGAATATCCTCCCAATGATGTTCACAACTCCTCCGTTGCGTACGTGTATCCCCGTGGGTAGCCTCAATTTCGCACTGACCATGCAAGTGAAGTAAACGGGGAACGGGGATGGACTTCGTGAGCGTACGAAGCAAGGGAATTTCTTCCGTAATAGCCTTCGCTATGACCGGCGCGCTGTGTGCCGTCGGAGCGCAGACGGCACAGGCGGCACCGGCACAGCCGGAAGTGCGCGTCGGGGCGGACGAGATCTGCGCGGTCCTGGGGATCGGCAGCGGCGCGGCGGGCCTGACCAAGGCCCTGGCCAAGGGCGCCTCGTGGGTGGGGATCGGCGCCAGCATCGGGTGCTACGCCTACACGAAGGCGAAGGAGGCCACGCCCGCGCAGAAGCGTGCGGCCATGATCGCCTCCTACAAGAAGTACCAGGCGATGAGCGACATCAAGAAGCTCGACGCACTCGGCTATTACTGCCGCAAGAAGGAAAGCGGCGGCGGTGGAACCGATGTCGCCCCCACCAATTTTTCCGTGAAGGTGGGATACCGCGACATCAGGATGAAGGGCGTGACGTACAAGTGCACGGCCACCGGGGACTGATTGGCCGCCGCGGACCGGGTCACGGTGAACGATTCCTGTTCTCCGTGGCGCTGGTCGCGGTGAGCCTGCTGTGGATCACGCAGGACATGGCCACGTGGGCGACGGCGACATGCGCGGCCGGCGCGGTAGCCGGCGCGGCTGGGGCCTGCTATTTCGGCTGGCGTTATATCCGAGCGCGCGGGAACTCCCACTGATCCCTCGAACTATTCGCCCTACTGCTTCGTGTCGCATTCGAACCACACGGTTTTACCGGGCCGATCGGGCGTGTGGCGTACGACGTTGGCGACGCGCTGTGGCGTAGGTCGTCGTACAGCGGCAACACCGGAGGCGATTGTGTGGAGGTCGCCGACCTTGAAGCCCGGGTCGCAGTCCGCGACTCCAAGAATCCTGAAGTTGGCGTACTCACTGTCTCGCCTAAGGCCTACGCCGCCTGGCGCAGGCGATCGGCGGTGTGCCGGTCATGGTCACCGAGTGCCCTAAAAACATCTGAGGCCGGGTCCCGTCCTCGCGGACGGGACCCGGCCCTAGTGCTGCTCCGCCTTAGTTCGTGGAGGGGTGTTGGGGTTGGTCAGGCGGGGGTGTCGAGGTAGAGGCCGCCGGCGCAGTCGAGGCAGTCTTCGGGACTGCCGGAGGGCAGTCCTGTGGGGAGGAAGTTGTCCTGGTAGCCGTCCCGGCTTGCGAGGTAAAGGGCGAAGCCCCAGGTATGCAGGACGCCGGTGAAGCGCAGGCGGCACAAGGGGAGTTCCTCCCCGTCCTTCAGCTCGGCTGCCACGTAGGCGAATCCGGCGCGGAAGCGGACGTCGACCCGGGCCAGTTGCGGCCAGCGTGCCTGGGCGTGTGTGTTCAGACGCTGGCGCAGGTGATGCTGCATGGATTCCGGGGGGTTCTTCGGCACGGGTCCATCCTGCCGGGTGTGGCACCGGTCCGCCATGATCTCTGCCGTGCATGGTGAAGGATGGGCGGGCACGGCGGTCGCGGTGGTGCTCGAGCGGGAGGTCCGCGAGCGGCTGACACGAACGGTCTGCTCGCCGCTGCGGTGCTTACCGGAGTGGTTCCGCCGGTCAGCCCTGCCGGTGCGACGCCGGGTGCGGATGAGGGTGCCGTCGATCAGGACCACCTCCCCACCCTGCTTCGCGGCCTTCTTCACGGCGCGGTCCAGGCGCGGCGCTTGGGCGGCGAGCAGCTCGATCAGTTCGTCGCGCCAGCGGCGGACGGTGGATTCGGACACGTTGTTGCCGCCGGCCATGTCGGCCAGGCGCTGGTCGTGGCGCAGCACGGCCAGGACGATCACCGCTATCTTCCCCGGCGGCAGGATTCGCCACCTGGACCGGATCGCTTTCAGGTGGCGCCGCAGCAGATTGGCGAGGTGGCTGACGGTCCGCGTGGACAGCGGCAGTCGGCACTGGTAGACAAGCGGGCAGGTGTCCTCGGCGCGCTCTTCGGTATTTGTCACAGAGTTCCAACGGCCGCCGGGGGCGCCCCGGTTACGCCCGTGTCGAGCCGCTTCACCTGACGGTACTCCTGGTCACAGACGGGTGGTGAACCGGCCGTCGGGCAGTTTCCGCAGCCAGCCGCGGTCCACGAGTCTGACCAGTTTGCTGCGGAGCGGTTCCAGCTTGGCCTTCACGCTGATGTCCACCCCACTACGACGCCGACCTCGCGGGCCATGATCGGTCCGGCGGCCTGTCGCACCGCGGCGATGATGCGCTGGTAGTCCGGCGGGAGCATGCTTTCGTCCGTGCCCGGCTCTCGGTGCGGGATCAGCATCACCGTCCGGCCGGCCACCTGCCCGGGCACCGGCCTGGCGGAGGCGCGTTCCTCGGCGAGCTGCACGGTCATCCGTTCAAGGACGCGTTCGGCGACGGCGAGTTCGTCCCGCTCGTCCCGCACTTCTGCGAGCTGTTTGGTCAGCTGTTCTTCGAGTTCGTCCAGTTCCGCGCGCCGCGCGGTGATCCGTTCCAGCAGCTCGGGATCCAGCATGCACCGGATCGTAGAAGACTGCCTGGCCGCTGCGAGTAGGAACCGGTCGTACTGGAAGTGCCAGGCGGCCGGCCGGGGGCTGAGGTGGATCTTGCGAAAATGTACGTCGGGTTGTGCCACACAAACAGACTGAGTGCCAGGCGCTGAAGAACGAAGCTACCTGTCCCTCTGCCATGGCACATGAAGATCATTCCGCGAGGACTCCTCAGCCGGGTACATCCATGCGCTGTGTGCCGATGACCGACAGCAGCCGTAGTGCCTGCTCTGCGGGAGAGCCGGGCTCGACCGTGAAGAGCACGACCTGTTGGTTCTGGACGGTGATGTCGAGGAGGTCGCAGTTGAGGGTGATGGGGCCGATCAGGGGGTGGTTGACGGTCTTGAGCAGGGTGGGCTCGGGGCGCACGTCGTGCGCGGCCCACAGCCGGGCGAACTTCGCGCTGCCGGACAGGAGGTCACCGACCAGCATGGCGACCTCGGGGTCGTCCGGGTAGCGGGCGGCGGTTGCACGCAGGCGCCGCGCCGCGGCGCGGGCGAACGCCTCCGCGTCGAACGGGTCGTACAGCGGCCGCTCGCGCGACGCCGGTGCGAGGTAGGCACGGCGCAGGAGGTTGCGCTCGCGCCGGGACAGGGGGGAGAAGTCCTCCAGGAGGGCGGCGGCCAGATCGTTCCAGGCGATCACCTCGTAGGTCGCGGAGAGCACGATCGCCGCGGTGTGCGGCAGTCGCCGCAACAGGTCAAGGATGCTGTGCGGTACTTCGCGTGAGGGACCGGCCTGCGGACCGGGCGGGGCACCGGCGAGGTAGTGCAGGTGGTCGCGCTCGGCGTCCGACAGGCGCAGGGCCCGGGCCAGGCCGGCGAGTACCTCGCGCGAGGGGCGCGGGCCGCGGGCCTGCTCGAGGCGCGTGCAGTACTCGGTCGAAATGAACGCCAGCTGCGCCACCTCCTCGCGGCGCAGCCCCGGTGTGCGGCGGCGCGGCCCGGCGGGCAGACCCACGTCGGCAGGGGTGATGCGCTCGCGCCTGCTGCGAAGGAAGCCGGCCAGCTCTTGTCTGTCCATACCTCCAGTGGGTCGCGCCGTCCCGGCTCGTAGGAGACGAGGTCGATGGAGCGGCGCAGCGCTCCGGCCAGCTCCC
>NZ_JBEXSH010000478.1:0-6918 GCF_040613555.1 Streptomyces sp. NPDC006265 | reverse complement strand
GGCCTCATCGAACGGCTCGGCATCCCGCCCCGGCTGCGCCGTCGGCCGCTGCCGAGCGGCGGCGGCGAGTCGCCGCTGCGCGGACTCGTCTTGATCGACCTGCCCGACCACGACTCCGCGGCCGTACAGCACCGCCGGCACGTGGACCGCATCCTGGCGCTCGTCGACGCGGTCATCTGGGTCGTCGACCCGGAGAAGTACGCCGACGCCGTGCTCCACGAGCGCTATCTGCGGCCGATGGCGGCCCACGCCGAGGTCATGTTCGTCGTCCTCAACCAGATCGACCGGCTGCCCGGGGAAGCCGCCGAGCAGGTCCTCGACGATCTGCGGCGGCTCCTCGACGAGGACGGCATCGCCCTCGGCGAGTACGGCGAGCCGGGCACGACCGTGCTCGCGCTGTCCGCGCTCACCGGGGACGGCGTCGGCGAACTGCGGGAGGCCCTCGGCCAGTTCGTCTCGGACCGGGGGGCGGCGAACCGCCGTATCTCGGCCGACGTGGACATCGCCGCGGCCCGGTTGTGGCCCGTCTACGCCACCCAGCGGCGGACCGGGCTCAGCGAGCAGGCCCGAGAGGAGTTCTCCGACCGTCTCGCGGACGCGGTGGGCGCCACGGCGGCGGGCGAGGCGGCCGAGCGCGCGTGGCTGCGCAACGCCAACCGCGCCTGCGGTACGCCCTGGCTGCGGTTGTGGCGCTGGTACCAGGACCGTGGCGAGCCCACCACGGGCCGCCTCCCCTCGCGTACGCAGGCCGACGAGGAGGCCACCGCACGGCAGCGGGTCGAGCAGGCGGTGCGGACCGTGGCCGACCGGGCGTCGGCCGGGCTGCCCGCGCCCTGGGCGCAGGCGGTGCGCGAGGCGGCCGTCCGCGGCTCGCAGGGACTGCCCGAGGCGCTGGACGAGCTGACCGTGCGCGCGGGCGTGCCGACGGGGCGGCCGCCACGCCCGGGATGGTGGCCGGTGGCCGTCCTCGTCCAGGCGTCCATGACGATCCTGCAGTTCCTGGGCGGACTGTGGCTGCTGGGCCAGATCATCGGGGTCATGGCGCCGAACCTTGGGGTGCCGGTGCTGCTGATGGTGATCGGCATCGTCGGCGGCCCGCTCATCGAGTGGAGCTGCCGGCTGGCCGCCCGCGGCCCGGCCAGACGCTACGGCCTGGAGGCGGAACGCCGGTTGCGGGAGGCGGCGGCCGGATGCGGCAGGGCCCGGGTCCTGGACCCGGTGGCGGCGGAGCTGCTGCGGTACCGGGAGGTCCGGGAACAGTACGGGAGGGTGGTGGGAACGGGGCGCTGATGAACCGGCGATCAGGCAGCGTGCTGATGGACCGGCGGTGAGGCGGGGTGGGTGCTGACGGGTACGGCCGCCCCGGGGCATCACCCCTGCGGGTGGCGGCCTTGTCCACAGGCGGCCGGTGATCCACAGCGCTCAGCGGGCCCGGCCCGGCGGCGGCAGTCTGGCAGACACAGCCGTACGGGACGGGCCCGTACGCGTGTCGGCCCGGCACGGGTGCCGTAGCCCGGGCGAGGGAGGGTTCGCGATGAACGAGACGATGGTCTGCGCGGTCGGCAGGGTGGCGACGCAGCCGGTGTACCGGGAGATGGCGTCCGGCCCGTCGGCGAGGTTCAGGATGGCGGTGACCGCGCGCTACTGGGACCGTGAGAAGAACACGTGGACGGACGGGCACACCAACTTCTTCACCGTGTGGGCCAACCGCCAGCTGGCCACGAACACGGCGGCGTCGCTGACGGTCGGCGAGCCCGTGATCGTGCAGGGCAGGCTGAAGGTACGGACCGACGTACGCGAAGGGCAGAGCTGGACGTCGGCGGACATCGACGCCGTGGCGATCGGCCACGATCTGGCTTGGGGCACATCGGCCTTCAGGCGTGCGGGCAAGACGGAGACGGCGCCCTCGCCCGCACAGCCTGAGCCCAACTGGGAGATGTCTCCCGAGGGTAGTTCCGCCGAACCAGGTCACGCGCATACACAACACCCGTCGGAGGCGGCGCTACTGACGTGACGTCAGTCACCGGCGCGCCTGCCCGGACTGTGGCTTATCGGTGAGTGCGCACCGAACGGCCAGGGGTTGATTTGTCGATACACCCTGCTCACCAGGGATCTTGGCGATAACGATTCCGAGTCGGATCACCCGTCCGACCGTCCGACCGGCAGGCGGGCTCCCACACGTCCCTAGGATGCCGGACATGGCTCTCGGGACTCATGTGTCCTGTGAGTCCTCTGATTCTGCTGGTGGGACCGTCCCCCCACGTCAACGGTCCTGCTCGAAGGGGAATTTGGTGTTTGCTTCGTTCTCTGAGCTGTTCGTACGCAGGCGAGGTGCGGCCCGCCTCGCCACCGCGACCGTACTGACCGGGCTCGTCGCCGCGGCCGGGCTGGCCGGTGCCGGCCCGGCCGCTGCGGACGAGTCGACGCAGAGTCAGGGCGGCGCGGCCGCGACGATAGGCGGCCTCAAGACCTTCGGCGCTGCAGTGATACACGCCGGCACCGGTGACCAGGAGATCTCGGCGGGCCTGTTCGAGATGTCCGTCGACGGCGGCGGCATGCTGCAGACGTACTGCGTCGACCTCCACAACCCCACGCAGCGGGACGCCAAGTACCACGAGACGTCCTGGAGCGGCACGTCCCTGGGCGCCAACAAGGACGCCGGCAAGATCCGCTGGATTCTGCAGAACTCCTACCCGCAGGTCAACGACCTCGCGACGCTGGCGCGAAAGGCGGGCGTGCGCGGAGCACTGACCGAGCAGGATGCCGCGGCCGGCACGCAGGTGGCGATCTGGCGCTACTCGGACGACATCGCGGTCGACGCCCTCGACCCGCAGGCCGAGCAGCTCGCCGACTACCTGGAGAAGAACGCCCGCAATCTGCCCGAGCCCCGTGCCTCGCTCACCCTGGAGCCCTCAGCGGTCTCCGGGCGGCCGGGGGAGCGGCTCGGACCGGTGACGGTGCGCACCAACGCCGGCAGCGCGACGGTCACCCCGCCCGCGGACGCCGCCACGAGCGGAGTGCGGGTCGTCGACAAGCAGGGCAAGGCCGTCACCTCCACGCCCGACGGCGGGCAGGTGTTCTTCGACGTGCCCGAGGACGCGGCAGCCGGTACGGCCGAATTGACCGTGCAGGCCTCGACCACCGTGCCGGTCGGCCGGGCCTTCGCCTCCGAGAGCCGCAGCCAGACGCAGATCCTGGCCGGTTCCAGCGAGTCGACGGTGTCCGCGACGGCCGGGGCGACCTGGGCGAAACACGGGCCGATCCCGGCGCTGTCGGCGGCGAAGAACTGCGCCGAGGGAGGCGTCGACATCATCGCCTCCAACAAGGGCGACGAGCCGTTCACCTTCGAACTGGCCGGTCTGGAGCACACCATCGCCGCGGGCGAGTCCCGCACGGTGACGGTCCCGATCCAGGAGGACCAGGCCTACGACTTCACGATCCACGGCCCGGGCGGCCTCGAGAAGCGCTTCACCGGCATGCTGGACTGCCAGACCCGCGGCAGCGACACCGGCACCACCACCCAGACCCTCAGCGAACCGAGCCCGGCGACGGTGGGCGGCACGGCCCCCGACACCAACCTCGCCGAAACGGGCAGCTCCGGCATCACCCCCCTGATCGCGGGCGTCGCCATCGGCCTGGTCCTGATCGGCGGAACGACACTGATCGTGCTGCGGCGCAGGGAGGCGACGGCAGGGGAGTGACCCGGGCGATCGACAGGAGCGAGCGGGCGGCCGGCCTGACACAGGAGAGCGGCAGGCCGCCGACGCCGGAGGGCACGGGCATGGACGATGTGAGCCAGGCGATCGCAGGCGAGCTCCAGCTCATGGATCCGCTTGTCCGGGCATCGCGCGAGCGCGTCACGCAGCTGCTCGACCCCGAGTTCGTGGAGGTCGGCGCCTTGGGACGGCGATCGACCTACGAAACTTGCGGCGCCACGGGCAGACCGTCTCGACGCTGGGCAGCTCGAACATCTCGACCAGGTCCTCAGGCGTCAGGAACCGGTTCGGCAGCTCTGAGGCCATGGTCAGTACTCCCCTTCGGTGAGTGAGCCGTTTTCAAAGTCGCTCAGCAGGCGACGGGAAGTTCTGGGCCGCCCGACAGGTGGAGTTGCAGCCGCTGGGGAGGGACCGCGTCGTCTCGTCGGGTGGTGCGGGTCTTGTGCTGCGTCGGCGGGCGGAGACCTGCGGTGTGATCACTCAGACGCCTCACAGGCTGACGACGACCAGGGCGGTGTCGTCTGTGACGCCTTCGGCGGGGATCAGGTCGTTCATCACAGCATCGGCGAGTGCTCCGGGGGTGGTGAGTTCCTTGTGGCGGATCAGGGCGTCGGTGAGTTGGCTGAGTCCGGTGTCGATGTCCTGGTGGCGGCGTTCGATGAGTCCGTCGGTGTAGAGCAGGAGGGTGCCGCCGTCGGTGAAGGCGGTGGTGGCTTCCGGCCGAGGGCTGGACTCGAAGACGGCATCCAGCGGCGGATCGGTCGCCTGGTCCAACAACTCCACAGTGCCGTCGGTACGAAGAAGGACCGGAGGGGGGTGGCCGGCGCTGGAGTAGGTGATGAGGTGGCGGCTGAAGTCGATGAAGGCGGTCACCGCGGTGGTCGACTCGGCGCCGGTGACGCAATGCGCGTACCGGCCGAGGACCTCGAGGGCCTGTGCGGGGCCGGTGGCGACCAGGGAGGTGGCGGACAGGGCGCTGCGGAGCTGGCCCATGATGCCTGCGGCCTCCAGGCCGTGGCCGACGACATCGCCTACGGCCACGGCGATCTTGTCGCCGTCCTGGAGTTGGACCAGGTCGTACCAATCGCCACAGACGTTGAGGGAGCCGACCGCGGGCCGGTAGCGGACGGCGAACCGGTGATGGCCGATCGGGGGCAGGACGGGGAGCATGGCGCGCTGCAGGGCGAGGGCGACCTCACGCTCGCGGGCGTGAGCGCGACGCAGGCGCTCGTTGATTTCGTGCAGCTGCCGCATCCGGCTGAAGAGCTCGGCCTCGAGCCGGAGTGGGCCGTCCGGCCGGCTGGTGGCGCGCAGGAGTTCAGTGACTTCCTCGACGCGGTGGATCACCAGGGCGATCTGGCCGTCGGGCGCGAAGACGGGCGCGTTGACCACGCTCCAGTAGCGTTCCTCCCAATGGCCGGGGCGCTGGGCGGATTCCACGTCGTAGCGCTGCAGGTCCATGTCGATCTTGCGGTTGGCCAGGACCTCGCGCAGGGATGCCTCCAGGTGGCGGGCATCGGAGGCTGCCGGGTCCCGCGGGCTGCCGGGGAAGGCGTCGAAGAGGTAGCGGCCCACCACCTGGTCGCGGCTGCGTCCGGCCTGGCGCAGCCACGCGAGGTTGGCGTCGGCGAAGACCAGCTCGGGCGTCAGCAGAGCGACCGCGCCCGGTCCTGGCCGAGCGCGCCCCGGCTGCGCTGCGGGTGATGGACCCCTTCCACGTCGTCGCCTGGGCCACCGAGGCCTTGGACACCGAGCGCCGCGCGTCCCTGGAACCGGGCCCGCCGGGAACTGGGCGACGCCGAACGGGCGCGGGCCTTGAAGGACTCCCGCTTCGCGCTGTGGAAGAACGAGGCCGACCTCACCGACAGCCAGGCCGCCAAGCTCACCTGGATCGCCGTCACTGACCCCCGCCTGCACCGTGCCTGGCGCCTGAAGGAAGCCCTGCGCGCCGTGTTCACCCTCGTCCGCACCGGCCCCGGGCCGCTCTGCAGAGCCCATGATTGCCGGGGAAGTTGGGATTCATGGGGTCCAAGAAGAAGCCGCCGTACGACGCCGAGTTCCGTGAGGGCGCGGTGCGCATCGTGGTCGAGACCGGGAGGTCGGCCGGGGACGTCGCCGAGGAAGTCGCGGGCGATCAGGAGTGCGTGGGCGACACCGAGCGGCGCCGCCTGGCGCAGGTAGGTGACGCGCAGGCCGAAGCACGAACCGTCGCCCACGGCGGCCCTGATCTCCGGCTCGGTCGCGCCCACGACGAGACCCACCTCGGTGATCCCGGCAGCCGCGACGGCCTCCGGGCCGTAGAAGAGCACCGGCTTGTCGGCGACCGGGACGAGCTGCTTGGCCGAGGTGGGGGTGAGCGGAGGCAGCCGCGTGCCGCTGCCGCCGGAGAGCACCAGCGCCTTCACGAGCCGCTCTCCTCGCCGAGTGCGTGGACCACGGCCAGCTGGGCGGGGGCGTGCAGGTGCAGCAGTTCCTCGAAGCGGGCGGCGTGGCCGGGGGCCGAGCAGAACACCGGTACGGCGAGCGCGTAGGCACCGCGGAGCGGGACGATCAAGGGCTCGGGGCCGCGGTCCCCTGAAACCTCGGCCTCCGTCGGCACCTTGCCCTCCCCTGAAACCTCGTCCTCCCCCGGCACGTCCTCGGAGGGCGTCGGGTTCACGAAGTCCTCGCTGTTGCGCAGGCGTCGGATCCTGGCGCGGCTGTCCTCCTGAGCTGCGCGGGTGAGTTCGGCGCGCGCGGCCGGCTCGCGGAGCGCGTCGCGGATGCGCCGGGCGGCCCTGGCGTCGGGGGTGACGTAGAGCGCCGCCAGGTGGGAGGGGGCGACGCTGTACCTGCGGGTGGTGCCGCCCTCGTAGAGGGTGACGGTCCTGGCGGTGGTGGTACGCACCTGGTGGCCCGCGTCGGCGAGCCTGAGCAGCAGGTCCCAGTCCTCCAGCCCCTCGGTGACCCGCCAGCCGCCGACGGACTCCACCACCCCGCGCCGGTGGGCGAGTCGGCTGGGCTCGAAGAGCGGGTCGAGCACCTGGAGCTCGGGGTGCCAGCACATGTCCCACCAGGCGCTGCGCCGGATCACGGCTCCGGTGTCGTCGACCGCCCGGTAGCCGGTGGCCACCACGGGCGCGCCCGCCTCGAGCAGCGGCAGGACACCGGCCAGGTGGTCGGGGCGCCACAGGTCGTCGTGGTCGATGTAGGCCACGTACCG
>NZ_JBEXSH010000477.1:0-6919 GCF_040613555.1 Streptomyces sp. NPDC006265 | reverse complement strand
GGCTGCTCGCCCCCGGCTCGGTCGCCGTGATCGGCGCCGGTCGCGCGCCGGGCGGCGTGGGCCGCAGCGTCCTCGGCAACATCCGGGACGCCGGCTACAGCGGCCGCCTCTACGCCGTGAACAAGGCCCTCCCCGAGGAGCAGAAGGAGCTCGACGGGGTGCCCGCCCACCGCTCGGTGCGGGACGTCGACGGCCCGGTCGACCTCGCCGTCGTCGCCGTACCGGCCGAGTACGTCCCCGAGGTCGTCACCGAGTGCGGCGAACACGGCGTGCAGGGCCTGGTCGTGGTCTCCGCCGGGTACGCCGAGAGCGGCCCCGAGGGACGCGAACGCCAGCGCGCCCTCGTGCGGCACGCGCGCACGTACGGCATGCGGATCATCGGCCCGAACGCCTTCGGCATCATCAACACCTCACCCCGGGTACGGCTCAACGCCTCCCTCGCCCCCGAAGTGCCGCGCCCCGGCCGCATCGGCCTGTTCGCCCAGTCCGGCGCCATCGGCATCGCCCTGCTGTCCCGGCTGCACCGGCGCGGCGGCGGCGTCACGGGCGTGACCGGTGTCTCCACCTTCGTCTCCTCCGGCAACCGCGCCGACGTCTCCGGCAACGATGTCCTGCAGTACTGGTACGAGGACCCCGACACCGACGTCGTCCTCATGTACCTGGAGTCCATCGGCAACCCCCGCAAGTTCACCCGCCTCGCCCGCCGCACCGCCGCGGCCAAGCCCCTGGTCGTCGTCCAGGGCGCACGGCACGGCGCCGCACCCCAGGGGCACGCCGTCCGGGCGACCCGGCTGCCGCACGCGACCGTGTCGGCGCTGCTGCGGCAGGCCGGGGTCATCCGGGTCGACACGATCACCGAGCTGGTCGACGCGGGCCTGCTGCTCGCCCGCCAGCCCCTGCCGGCCGGCCCCAGGGTGGCGATCCTCGGCAACTCGGAGTCGCTCGGCCTGCTCACCTACGACGCGTGCCTCGCCGAGGGGCTGCGCCCGCACCCCCCGCAGGACCTGACCACCGCGGCCTCGGCGGCCGACTTCCACGCCGCCCTGTCCCGTGCCCTGGCCGACGACCGGTGCGACGCCGTCGTCGTCACCGCCATACCGGCGGTGGGGGAGGGCTCGGACGGCGACGCCGCACTCGCCCAGGCCCTGCGCTCGGCATCCGCCGCTGCCCCCGGCAAGCCGGTCCTCGTGGTCCACGTGGAGCTCGGCGGCCTGGCCAAGGCCCTGTCGGCGGCGGCGAGCACGGCACCGCAGGCCGGGCCGGACAACCCGCCGCAAAATGCCCCCGGCCCGACGCCCGCCGCGGAACATCTCCCCGCCGCGGAAGCTCCCGAAGGCGCCCACCTCATCCCCGCCTACCCCGCCGCCGAGCGCGCGGTCCGCGCCCTCGGCCAGGCCGTGGCCTACGCGCAGTGGCGGCGCGAGGCCGCCGAGCCCGGCAAGGTGCCCGAGTACGAGGACATCAACGAGAGGGGCGCCGCCGCGCTGATCGACGGCCTCCTCGCGCGCGGGCAGGGACTCACGCTCGGCACGGACGAGACCTGCGACCTCCTCGGTCATTACGGCGTCCAGGTCCACCGCGCCCTGCCCGCCCCGACCCCCGACACCGCCGCGGAGGCCGCCCGCTCCCTCGAATACCCCGTCGCCCTCAAGGCCACCGCCCCGCACCTCAGGCACCGCGCCGACCTGGGCGGCGTCCGCCTCGACCTCGCGGACGAGGAGCAACTGCGCCGCTCGTACGCCGAGTTGACCGAACTGTTCGGCACGCCGGAGGAGCTGCGGCCGGTGGTGCAGCGGATGGCGCCCCGCGGCGTGGACGTCGTCGTACGGGCCGTGATCGACCCCGCTGCCGGAGCCGTGCTCTCCTTCGGGCTCGCCGGGGCCGCCTCACAGCTGCTCGGGGACACCGCACACCGGCTGATCCCGGTCACGGACCGGGAGGCGACCTCGCTGGTGCGCTCGATCCGCACCGCTCCACTGCTGTTCGGCTGGCGCGGCTCCGCCCCGGCCGACACCCGTGCCCTGGAGGAGCTGCTGCTGCGGGTCTCCCGGCTGGTCGACGACCACCCCGAGGTCGTCGCGGTCACCCTGGAGCCGGTCGTCGTCGCCTCACAGGGCCTGAGCGTCCTCGGCGCCTCCGTGCGCCTCGCGCACCCGCCCGCCCGCGACGACCTCGGCCCTCGGACCCTCCCCGCGTACTGACAGGGGGCGAGCTGTCCCTCGCAGTCAGTGGTCCCCCGTAGGATGGGCGTCATGGCCAAGACCAGTACGACGACCCAGGGGCTGCGGGCGGCGATCGAGCGCAGCGGCTACTACCCGGCCCTCGTGGCCGAGGCGGTGGAGTCCGCCGTGGGCGGCGAGCCCATCCGGTCGTACCTGGTCCACCAGGAGACGACGTTCGACCAGAACGAGGTCCGGCGGCACGTGACGGTGCTCGTCCTCACCGACAACCGCTTCATCGTCAGCCACACCGACGAGCAGGCCGCCGACAGCACCTCCCCGACGCCGTACGCCACGACGTCGACGGAGTCCGTGAAGATCGGACGCATCTCGTCGATCGTGGTCAGCCGTGTGGTCGCCAACCCCGAGTCCTACAAGCCGGGGTCCCTGCCCCGCGAGGTCGTCCTCACCATCGGCTGGGGCGCCGTCTCCCGCATCGACCTGGAGCCGGCCGCGTGCGGCGACCCCAACTGCGAGGCGGACCACGGCTACACCGGCAATTCGACGGCGGACGACCTCAGCCTGCGCGTCAGCGAGGCCGGGGACGGACCCGAGACCGTGCGCGAGGCGCTCGCCTTCGCGCAGTCCCTCTCCGAGGCGACCGCGGACACGACCCGCTGATGGCACAGCCCAAGACGGCCTGGGACCAGCACCCGGAACCGCTCACCGTCGCCTCCGCTCCCGTCCCCGAGTACGGCAGCGGATCGCTCGCCGACCTCCTGCCCACCCTGGCCGCCGGCCTGGGCGTCCCGGGCATGAGCGCCGCGATCGGCGAGCTGACCCCCGCCGACCGGAACTGCGTGTTCCTGATCGACGGCCTCGGCTGGGAGCAGCTGAGGGCGCACCCCGAGGACGCCCCCTTCATGACGTCCATGCTCGCCACCTCCCGCGGCGGCACCGGGCGCCCGCTCACCGCCGGCTACCCGGCGACCACGGCGACCTCCCTCGCCTCCGTCGGCACCGGCCTGCCGCCCGGTGCGCACGGCCTGCCCGGCTACACCGTCCGCAACCCCGACACCGGCGAGCTGATGAACCAGCTGCGCTGGCAGCCGTGGACCCCGCCCGGCCCCTGGCAGCCGTACCCCACGGTCTTCCAGCTGGCGCACGCGGCCGGGGTGCACGCGGCGCAGGTGTCGTCCCCGACCTTCGAGAACACCCCGCTGACCAAGGTTGCGCTCAGTGGAGGAAGATTCCTCGGGCGGCTGTCGGGCGAGGACCGCGTCGACCTCGCGGCCGATCAACTGGCCGCGGGCGACCGCTCCCTGGTGTACACGTACTTCGCCGAGGTCGACGGCGCCGGCCACCGCTACGGCGTCGACTCCGACACCTGGCGCGGCCAGCTCATGTACGCCGACCGCCTGGTCCAGCGCCTGGCCGAGCAACTGCCGCCGCGCAGCGCGCTCTACGTCACCGCCGACCACGGCATGATCGACGTGCCCTTCGACGAGCAGCACCGCATCGACTTCGACGAGGACTGGGAGCTGAGCGCCGGGGTCGCCCTGCTCGGCGGCGAGGGCCGTGCCCGCCACGTCTACGCGGTGCCCGGCGCGGCGAATGACGTCCTGACCTGCTGGCGCGAGGTCCTCGGCGAGCAGTTCTGGGTGGCCTCACGCGACGAGGCCATCGCGGCGGGCTGGTTCGGCCCGCAGATCGACGAGCGGGTGTACGGCAGGATCGGTGACGTGGTCGCCGCCGCGCGGGACGACGTCCTGCTCATCGCCTCCGAGCGGGAGCCGAAGGAGTCGGCGATGGTCGGCAACCACGGTTCGATGACCCCCGCCGAGCAGCTGGTCCCCCTGCTCGAAGTACGCTCCTGAGACAGCCCCGCCCCACGCCACACCCTGTCCTTCCACGCCGAAAGGTGCTCAACTCCACATGCCCGAGCTGGTGTTCTTCTGCGGAACGATGGACTGCGGGAAGTCGACGCTGGCTCTCCAGATCGAGCACAACCGCTCGGCGCGCGGCCTGCAGGGCATGATCTTCTCGCGCGACGACCGCGCCGGCGAGGGCAAGCTGTCCTCACGCCTCGGCCTGGTGACGGACGCGGTGGAGGTCGGCGACGGGCAGGACCTCTACGGCCACCTCGTCGACCACCTCTCGCAGGGCGGCCGCGCGGACTACGTGATCGCCGACGAGGCACAGTTCCTCGCGCCGGAGCAGATCGACCAACTGGCGCGTGTGGTCGACGACCTGAGCCTCGACGTCTACGCCTTCGGCATCACGACCGACTTCCGCTCCAAGCTGTTCCCCGGCTCGCAGCGGCTGGTGGAACTGGCCGACCGGGTCGAGGTCCTCCAGGTCGAGGCCCTGTGCTGGTGCGGAGCCCGCGCCACGCACAACGCCCGCACGATAGGCGGGGTGATGGTCGTCGAGGGCGCCCAGGTGGTCGTCGGCGACGTCACTCACTCCGCCGACGAGGTCGGGTACGAGGTCCTGTGCCGTCGTCACCACCGCCGCCGGATGACCGCGGCGACGTCCCACGCGGCGGCTCTGTCCCCGGACGTGCTGCCGGTGACGTCCTCCTGACCCGCGCCGGGCCCCCGGCTCGACCGCCGCCGCGGTCCGCCGCCTGACCCGGGCCGCGTCCTCCGGCCGTCAACTCGGCGGCTGCAGCAGCGCGAACCGTGCCCCTTCCGGGTCCGCCACCTTCGCCACCCGCCCGTGGGCGGTGTAGTGCGCGGGCTTCAGGACGTGCCCGCCCAGATGGACGAGATGGT
Organism: Streptomyces sp. NPDC006265; assembly: GCF_040613555.1. Classification (NCBI taxonomy): domain Bacteria; kingdom Bacillati; phylum Actinomycetota; class Actinomycetes; order Kitasatosporales; family Streptomycetaceae; genus Streptomyces; species Streptomyces sp. NPDC006265. Next base: position 1,983 of record NZ_JBEXSH010000477.1, on the reverse strand, counting down.
CCAGCGCATCGTCGACATCGGCGACCTGGAAGTACGTCACCCAGTGCGGTCCCCGGTCGCGGGGCAGGGCGTGGCCCAGGCCGTGGATGCCGGCGACGGGTCCGCCGCCCAGGTGCAGGGTCACGTAGTCGAAGTCGGCGGAGACCACCGGCTCCTCCTCGAAGCCGAACACCATCCGGTAGAACTTGGCGACGCTCGCCGACTCGAAGGTCAGCAGCTCGTTCCAGGCGGGTGTGCCGGGCACGCCCGAAATGGTGGGGCCGAGGTGCGCGGCAGCCTGCCAGATGCCGAACACCGCGCCCGACGGGTCGGAGCCGATCGCGAGGCGGCCGGCGTCGGCGGCGTCCAACGGGCCCACGCCGATCGTGCCGCCGCGGCTGCGCACCGTCCCGGCCGTGAGATCCACGTTCTCCGAGGCGAAGTAGGGCGTCCACGCGATGGGGAGATGACGGTCCGGCGGCAGCCGTCCGATGCCGGCCACCTCGCGCCCGTCGAGCAGGGCGCGCACATACGGGCCGAGCTGCTGGGGGCCCGGCTGGAACTCCCAGCCGAACAGTGCTCCGTAGAACTCCTGGGTCGCGTCCGGGCCGTGCACCATCAGGCTCACCCAGCAGGGTGCGCCGGATGCGTGCCGAGCGGGTGTGTCACCGTTCGGGCCGGTGGACCCCGGTGCGTCGGTCATCGTCACTCTCTTCTCGGCCTCGCGGTGGCCGTGCTCTCCGCAGCCTGGCGGGACGGCCCTGTAGGGCGTCCCTTGTCCGGGAGAATGCCCGATGTGCGGGCCCCTGTCCCTCGCGGCGCGCTTGCCGGCACGTGTCGTTCGGCTGTACAGCATGTGCCTGTTCCCGTACGCCGTGTGATCGGTTCGCTCCGGCCGAGCAGAGTAGCCGGACACGGACGGCTCGGCCACCCCCGTGCGCGAGGATGGGGACCATGAACGCCATCATCTCCGCATCCGACCTCGTGAGGGATCTCGCGGGTGTCCGGCCGCCGGTCCTGCTCGACGTCCGCTGGCAGCTCACCGCGGCAAAGGCGGCCGGGGAGCCGCCGTTCGACGGCCGGGTCGCGTACGAGGCAGGGCACCTTCCCGGGGCCGTATACGTCGACCTGGACCGGGAGTTGGCCTCTGCGCCGGGCAAGGCCGGCCGGCACCCGCTGCCCGACCTCGCGTACTTCGGTACCGCGATGCGCCGGGCGGGCGTGTCGGCCGGGACGCCGGTGGTCGTCTACGACGGCGGCCAGGGGTGGGCGGCGGCCCGTGCGTGGTGGCTGCTGCGCTGGACGGGTCACCCGGACGTGCGAGTCCTCGACGGCGGGTTGCCGTCCTGGGAGGGGCCGTTGGACACGTCCGTGCCGGCTCCGGCGGAGGGCGACTTCGTGCCCGAGCCGGGGGCGGGGCTGCTCGACGCGGACGCCGCCGCGGCGCTGGCACGGTCCGGGGTGCTGCTGGACGCTCGCGCGGGGGAGCGGTACCGGGGCGAGGTGGAGCCGATCGACCCGGTGGCGGGACACATCCCGGGCGCGGTGTCGGCGCCCACCATGGAGAATGTGGGGGCGGACGGGCGTTTCCTTCCCGCCGGGGAACTGCGGGCACGGTTCGAGGGACTTGGTGTGACCGAGGGGTCGCGGGTCGGCGTGTACTGCGGCTCGGGTGTCTCCGCCGCGCACGAGGTCCTGGCGCTGGCGGCCGCCGGCCTTCCGGCGGAGCTGTACGTGGGGTCCTGGTCGGAGTGGTCCTCGGACCCGGGCCGGCCCGTCGCCGTCGGTCCGGACCCGCAGTGACCTGACACGAAGAGAGGGCCGCGCCCGGACAGCGCGGCCCTCGTCCTTCGGCAGCCGGGTCGGCTACTCCTGCTTCTTGCGTCGCGTCCCGAACACGATCTCGTCCCAACTCGGGACGGCCGCCCGGCGGCCGGGACGCACACCGTCCGCCTCGGCCTGGCGGTCGGTGGCACCGATCAGCCGGTCGCGGTGGCTGCCCAC
>NZ_JBEXSH010000476.1:0-6924 GCF_040613555.1 Streptomyces sp. NPDC006265 | reverse complement strand
CGGTGTCCTGCAGATACCGCTGCACCAGCGAGTCCGCGAGCGACTGCCCGACCTCCCAGCTCAGCCGGGACGGAATGGCCTTGGGGTCGACGGAGCGGCGAACTCGGGCCCGTGCAGCACCGCACGGGCCCGGCGGTACCAGCGCCAGGCGATCGTCTTCGGTCCGTCGCGGTACGGCGCGACCCGCGCGCCCGCCCCCGCCAGCCAGCCCTCGACGTCGGCGACGGTGTGGGTGCGCCGGACGATGAGCCGGGCGATGCGGTACCGCTCGTCGCGGTCGGAGCTGAGCGCGTGCCGCACCGCGGTCGCCGTCTCGTAGCCCGCCCGGGCCGACATGGCCCGCACCCGGGGGCTGTTGTAGCCGTGCGGATAGGCGAGGTGCCGGATCTCGTGCCCGAGGGTGTCCTCCAGCACGGCCTTGGAGGTGCGCAGTTCGTACGCCAGGGCCTTGGCGGACAGGGTGTCGAGCTGCGCGTGCGTGACGGTGTGGCTCCCGATCTCCATGCCGGAACGTTCCAGCTCCGCCGCCCGGGTCAGGGTCATCATCGGAGCGGGCGGCAGCAGACTGCGGCCGCCCGGGGCGATGGCGCCGGTGGTGAGGTAGGCCGTGGCGGGCAGCCCGCGTGCGGCCAGGGCCTCGGCGGTGGGGCCGGGCAGATCGGCGAACCCGTCGTCGAAGGTGAGCAGCAACGGCCGGGGCGGCAGCGGCGCCCGCCCGGCCAGATGACCGGCGACCGCGCTGATCGTGACGGGCGTACGCCCGCTGCCGACGATGACGTCGAGATGTGCCGCGAACTGCCGTGGCGTGACCGTGAACTCGGCGATCCACTCGGGCGGGTCGTCCATCACGGCGTGGTAGAGGAAAACGGGGATGGCCGGGGTGTCCGAGGACGCTATCGGTCCCTCACCACGCGCACGTGCCGACGTCGTCATCTCGCCCCCTGAGCGGTCTTCGCCCTCGCCCGCTGAGCTGTCTTCGCCCGCTGAGCTGTCTTCTCCCGAACCGCCGCGCGCAGCGCGTACCGCGCCCGCAGATAGCCGAGGGGCCCGTAGACCATCCCCCTGCGCTGCAACCGCGACAGCCGCCGCGGCCAGGGATGCGTCCGCTCGTCATGGTCGCCCGGCGTGCCGGTGCCGTCCGCCGCGTCCGTCTCGCGCACCGCCGTCAGCGTGCGGGCGTGGGCGAGGCCGCGGGGCAGCCTCGCGAGGAACGCCGGCACCAGCGCGGGTCGGTTCACCAGCACCGCGGTGAGGTACGCCGTGAGCCCTGCGCCGTAGCCGTAGGCCTGGGTCTCCAGGTCCCGCCAGGTCTCCCGGTGGTGGTGCCACACCAGGGCGTACGGCGTGTAGTGCAGTCGGTGGCCCTGGGCCAGGACGCGGACGAAGCCGTAGAGGTCGTCGCCGCCCCGGGCCGCCGTGCCGGCCCCGGTGGCCGGGTCGAAACCGCCGACGGAACGCAGCACCGCCGTCCGGAACGCCATGTTCGCGCCGGAGCCGAACCGCCCGGCCGTGAACGGGAACAGCGGCTCGTCGCCCGGCGGACGCGCGGGGTCGTACGTCCTTGGAGTGAAGCCTTTCGCGAAGCCGCCGTGGCTCTCCAGCAGCACCTGGGCCGGGGTCGTCAGCCGGGCCGGCAGGATCAGCCCGGTGCCGCACCCGAGTCCGGCGTCGGCGGCGAAGGGCGCGGTCAGCTCGGTCAGCCAGCGCGGGTCGGCGACCACGTCGTCGTCGGTGAAGGCGACCACCTCGCCGCGCACGGCGTCCAGCCCGGCGTTGTGGGCGGCTGCGAGCCCCGGAACGGGCTCACAGACGTACCGCACGCGTTCGGCGTACTTCCGCTCGATCAGCTCCCGCGTCTCGTCCGTGACCGGCGCGTTGTCGACGACGACGATCTCGAACCGCGGATGGTCCTGCGCCAGCAGCGAGTCCAGCGCCCGGGCCAGCTGCCCGGCCCGCTCCCGGGTCGCGACGACGACGGTCGTGAACGGCGGCTCCCCGGGTCCGCCGACGACGGCCGGCCCGCACTCCGCCCGTGCCCGGTCCGTCAGCACGACCTTTGGATCCGCCCCCTCCGGTACCCGCCCGAGCAGCGTGCCCACAGGCCGACCGCCCCTTCTGACCAGCACGAACACCTCTCCGTGCGTCACGGGCGGACCCCCCGGGCCGGGTCTGAGCACCGCCTCGTCACCGTCGAGGTCCAGCTCGGCGACCTGCACCGCCCCGATGCCCAGGAACCGCCGTATCTCCTCCTGCGCACGCGCCGAACGGGCCATGCGCCCACCCCCCTCGTGAAGTCAGGTACGGCGCAGCCGAGCCGCGCCCTTCAGCGTCCGCGCGGCCAGCGCCGCGAGCTGGGGCCTGCCGCGGACGAAGCTGTGCGCGCGGCGCGACGGTTCGTGGCTCAGCCAGTGCAGTGCCGCGCCCACCCCAGGACGGGTCACCGCACCCTCGTACACGGGCAGTTCGCCCGTCTTCAGCGCGTCCTTGTACTCGGCTGCGCCCCTTCCCAGGTCGAGCGTGCCGATGCCGTCGGCCGCCGCCGCCTCGGCCATCCGCAGGTGCAGCACCAGACCCGGCGAGAACTTGGCGAACTCCGGGTCGTAGGCCGGGAACCAGCAGGCCAGCACCGAGGCCGAACGCAGCCCGAAGTGCGCGGCGACGGGCCGCTCACCGGCGTACAGCACGGACAGCGTGCCGCTGCACTCCGGCGCCCGGGTCCGGGCCAGCTGCCCGACGAGCCGGGTGATCCACTCCTGGGCGAACCGGTCCCGGCGGCCGGTCCTGCGGTACTGCGCGGACTTCCACCCCATGAGCGTGCGCAGCGCGGCCGGATCGCGTTCGTCGAACACGAAGCGCAGTTCCCCGGCCTGCCGGCCCAGCTTGCGCTCCTTGGCCAGCGTGGTCTTCAGGAACTTCGGCGACTGCGCACGCAGCACCGACTGGTACGTCTCGTAGCCCTTCTCCACGTCGATGACGTAGGTGGCGTACTCCTCGGCCGCGTACCGGACGAACAGCCGCTGCTCGGCCTCCAGATTGTCGAAGGCGAAGCTCGACAGCGAACAGGCCTTCAGCACTTCGCCCGTCTCCAGGTCGAGGCCGGGCCGCAGGATCGCGCCCTGCGCGTCCGAGACGCCGAGCCCGATCGCCCGGCCCTGGCCCAACGGGCCCCGCTCGTAGGGCAGGAAGCCGACCGGCTCCGGCCCCTCGTACACCATGGCGACCCGGGCCCCGGGCCTGACCCGGCCGACGGCTTCGGTGAACTCCGGCTCCATGAAAGGGTTGCGCGGTGCCTCGGAAGCGGCGCGCAGCGCACGCCAGCGCTCCCTCTCCCCTTCGCCGAGCTCCCCGGGCCCAGCCACGCGAATGCGCCCACTGCTCAACCTGACCCCCCGATCAAGTCCCCCCTGGACACTTGGAAGGTACCGCTCTATGCGGCCCCATGGGTAGGTAGTGGAGCATGTTGTTGCCAACTGGTGCAGAGGCCTTCAACCGGGCAATCGGCGTCCACCGAGCGATGAAACGAAGGGCCGTACTGTCCGTATTCTCTGATCATGGCCGCATCCATCGCATATTCACTCATCGCCACCGACCTGGACGGGACGCTGCTGCGCGGCGACGACACCCTCTCCGACCGGTCCCTCGCCGCGCTCGCGCGGGTGGCGGACGCCGGTGCCCAGCACCTCGTGGTGACGGGCCGGCCGGCGCCGAGAGTGCGGCCGCTCCTGGACGACCTCGGGTGCACGGGGCTCGCGGTGTGCGGGCAGGGCGCGCAGGTGTACGACGCCGGCGCGGACCGGCTGCTGTGGTCCATCACCCTGGACCGGGAACTGGCCGAGACCGCCCTCGGCAAGATCGAGGCCGAGGTGGGGCAGGTGTACGCGGCGGTCGACCAGGACGGGGTCGACGGGCTCACGCTGATCGAGCCGGGCTATCTGATGCCGCACCCGACCCTGCCCGCCGTACGGGTCGACCGGCGCGACGAGCTGTGGCTCGAGCCCGTCAGCAAGGTGCTGCTGCGGCATCCCCTTCTGACGGACGACGAGTTGGCGGCGACGGCCCGCTCGGTGGTCGGCTCACTGGCGACGGTGACGATGTCGGGGCCCGGCACCGTCGAGCTCCAGCCGTGCGGGATCACCAAGGCCACGGGTCTGGCGCTGGCAGCCGAGCATCTGGGGCTGCGGCCGGCCGACACCATCGCCTTCGGCGACATGCCCAACGACATCCCGATGTTCGACTGGGCCGGCCACGGCGTCGCGATGGCCAACGCCCATCCCGAACTCAAGGCCGTGGCCGACGAGGTCACCCTGTCGAACGAGGACGACGGCATCGCCGTCGTCCTCGAGCGACTGCTGGGCGGGACCGCTCAGTACGGGCCGTTGACGTTGTCGATCGAGCCGTAGCGGTCGGCCGCGTAGTTGCAGGCCGCCGTGATGTTGGCGACCGGGTCGTACGGGTCGAAGGAGGTGCCGGCCACGTGGTAGGCGGCGAAGGTCGGGTCGATCACCTGGAGCAGGCCCTTGGACGGGGTGCCCGCGACGGCGTTGGAGTCCCAGTTGTTGATGGCCTGGGGGTTGCCGGACGACTCGCGCATGATGTTGCGGTAGATGCCGTCGTAGGAGCCCGGGATCCCCTTCTGCGCCATGATGTCCAGCGACTCGCGGATCCACCCGTCGAGGTTGTTCGCGTAGGTCTTCGCGGACGCCTGGGTGGCCTGGGCGACGCCGCCGGCGGGCTTGGCGGCCGGCTTGGCGGGGGCGGACGACTTGGTCGCCGTCTTCTTCGCGGCGCTCGTCTTGGTGGTCTTCACCGTCAGCTTCAGATGCGGGTGGATCAGCTTCGGGTTGTCGCCGACGGCGGTGCGGTTGTCCTTGTAGAGCTGCTTCCAGCCGCCCGAGACGTCGTACCTGTCCGCGATGCGGGCGAGCGAGTCGCCCTTGACCACGGTGTACGTGAGGGACTTGGCGGGCTGGGCCGCCTGCGGCACGGACTGTGCGGCGACGGGTGCGCTCTGCGGCTCGGCGGCGCTCGCGTGGGTGGCGCCGAGGAGCGGCAGGGTGAGTGCGGCTCCGCCGGTACCGGCGGCGATGAAGCCTCGGGTCAGCGGGTTGGTTCTGGGGCGACGGTGCTTGCCTCGTCCGGCCATGGCCATGTTCCTCTCCGGCGCCTGCGAGGTGAGCTGTCGGGTTCGGGCCGGGAGGTGCCCGGCCGCGTACGGCGCTGTGTGCCGTGCGCGGCTTCACCCCGAGCCGTGCCGCTGTGCGGACCGGCGACTTACCTGGGTCCCCCGCTCCTGCCCTGCGTGAGTGAGTCGGTTAAGTGGGGAGTCCGGGCGGCGGCAGGATTGGGCGTCCGCCGGACAGGGCCGGAACGTATGCGAGAGCACATGTCGGGAACAAGCACCTCAGTCACATATCGCGCGCTTGACCTTGGTCGGGAGCGTTTGGGCCGCTTGATCCTTTGCGGTAGCCAAGGCTCAACTGGCTTTCGGGGGAAGGTGTTAGGGGTCGCTGTCGCGGGGAGGGGGAAAAGAGGAAGGAGTGATTCAACTCACTGATCACAAGCCCGTAGGACAATTCCCGCCAAGGGGAATTCGCCGACTCAACGCGTCAAATCGTGCATAACTCGCTACCCCCGGGTGAGTCGATATATATCTATTCTTATAGGTTGATCGAAAACATAACGGTCGTGATCGGATACCGCCCGGCCTGTAACCATGGGCGCTGGCGGTGATCGAAACGTGACCGGATACGCTGGCTCGAGTGAGGGCAGCGACCTATCGACAATCCGCGTAATCACCGGCAGACACAGCAGACAGGAGACCCCTCGTGACCGACGTCGGGCCGTTCGGGCTGAGCGTGCGGGACCAGGCTCTGGAGGCCGATGTCCAGGCCGGATTGACGGCTGTCGAGGAAGGCTTGCTCGAGGCCACCAAGAGTGAGGTGCCCTTCATCACGGAGGCCGCCCAGCATCTGGTGCGGGCCGGCGGCAAGCGGTTCCGCCCGCTGCTCGTGATGCTCTCCGCCCGGTTCGGTGACCGCTACGCGCCCGGCATCGTGCCGTCGGCCGTCGTCGTGGAGCTGACCCACCTCGCCACGCTGTACCACGACGACGTCATGGACGAGGCCGCCGTGCGCCGCGGCGTCGCGAGCGCGAACACCCGCTGGGGCAACTCGGTCGCGGTCCTCACCGGCGACTTCCTCTTCGCTCGCGCCTCGCACATCCTGGCCGACCTCGGCCCGGAGGCCGTGCGGGTGCAGGCCGAGGCGTTCGAACGCCTCGTGACCGGCCAGATCCTGGAGACGGCCGGACCGCAGGACGGCCGCGACCCCGTCGAGCACTACCTGGACGTGCTGGGCGGCAAGACCGGCTCGCTGGTCGCGGTGTCGTGCCGGTTCGGCGCGATGATGTCCGGCGCCGACGAGACGGTCGTGGACGTCCTGACCCAGTACGGCGAGCGGCTCGGCGTCGCCTTCCAGCTCGCGGACGACGTCCTGGACATCGCCTCCGACTCCCACGAGTCCGGCAAGATCCCCGGCACCGACCTGCGCGAGGGCATCCCCACGCTGCCGGTGCTGCGGCTGCGCGAGCGGGCGGCCCGGCTCGGGCTCGCCGAGGACATCGCCCTGTGCGAGCTGCTCGACTCCGACCTCACCGACGACGCACGGCACGCCGAGGCCCTGCGTCTGCTGCGGGCGCACCCGGCGCTGGAGCAGGCCCGGCAGGACACCGTGCGCTACACCCAGGACGCCCGTTCGGCACTGGCACCGCTGCCGGAGTGCAGCGCGAAGACGGCGCTCCTGGAGCTGTGCGACGCAGTGGTGCACCGGGCCGGCTAGTGCCGCGGCAGGCAACGTTCGCCCCGTCACGACGCCCGGCACGCTCCCCCACGCTCTCGACTCCGCTCGAGCAGGGGGTACCCCCACT
>NZ_JBEXSH010000475.1:0-6924 GCF_040613555.1 Streptomyces sp. NPDC006265 | reverse complement strand
GGTCGTGGTCGCCGTCAACGGCGGCCCCGAGGCCGCAGCCGTGAGCGCCCTGCCCTTGGCCCACTCCCGGGCCGGTGCTCTGCTGATCGTCTGCGGTGACCCTCAGCGGATCAACTCGGTGCTGAGCGCGGGTGTCTGAGCCGCTGCCGTAGCGCCCGGCGGGACGCTGGGGGTGACTTCAGGCGCCGCTGCCGCGGCGCCGCCCGGCGGGTTGTCCATCATGTCCGCAGTGCGGGAGACCGTGCCCGCGTGGTGACCCTGTCCGGCCCGATGAGCACTTCTGCGGCTGTGGCGGAACGCCGTGCTTGCGGCTCGTCCAGGGCAGGGTTCGGGATGCCCCTCCGGGGTGCCCGTCGGTGGAGTCGTGGTGGCCGTGCGACGAGAGGCTTGGTCCCGGATCCGTGTTGACGGCCCGTCCGGGACTCAGCGTGCCGCCGCTGCGCGGCGCAGTACCTCGGAGGCGCCGCCGGTACGCGGTATGGGTGGCGGTGCCTCCGAGGTGGCGAACGGCTCCGGCGCCGACGCCGAATGAGGGCGGCGTCCGCCACGGCCCTCGCCGAGCACCTGCCAGCCGTCCCGGGTCAGCGTGATGTACGCCCCGCAGCGCAGTCCATGCAGGGTGCAAGCGTCGCGCAGCCCCCACATCCACGCGCCGTCCTCCTCCGTCCAACGCGCGTCGCCATCACGGCAGTAGAGGAGCACCGCGGTGCGTACCGGCGTGCGGCGGCGCAGATCGTGGGGGATGACCCGGCGCAACTGTGCGAGCAGCGCGTTGCGGAACATCCAGCCGTCGGCAGGGGCAGACCGGCGCACGAACGAGGCGCTCGCCCGCAGCCGCTCGTCCGGGTCGAGCACGGCGACGACAGCCGTCGCCGGCTGCGGGTGGTGCCGGGCGTGCAGTCCGCTGACGATCTCACGGGGGTTGCGCAGGAGTGGGATCCCGGCGGCGGCCCATTCCGCGGGTTCGAGCAAGCGGTTGGCGGAAGCGGCGGACATCGATGCCGCTGCCGAGGCCGGAGCGAATCCGAAGGTCACGGTCCTCCCTTCGGCTACGCGCCCACACTGCGGGCGGGATCGGATTCCTGGGAGCGCGCACCGCAGCAAAGCCCTACCGGAGCGGCCGGCGAGCCGTGCGGGAGCGGACTTCAATTCTTCCTGTCGAACTTGAATGCGGCAACGAGCAATTGAGGCAGCCGACCGTTATCAGATGATGCGCGGCTAATATCCCCACCGTGTGTGTCGCCGGACCACCCATGGGGCGTTCGAGCACGACACGTTCGTACGTCATGGGGGCGTGCTGCGTCCAGAGGCGTGCCGGGGCGGCCCCTCCCGGCCCCGGGTACGCCGTCAGCCCTGCACGGCCAGGACCAGTGGCAACACCCCCTGCGCGCCCGAGCGTCGGAGCATGCGGGCCGCGACCGCGAGAGTCCAGCCGGTCTCCGTGTAGTCGTCCACCAGGAGGACCGGGCCCTGGGCCTCGGTGAGAGCGGACGCGAGGGCGGGCGGCACGGCCAGAGCCCCGTCGAGCGCCTTCAGTCGCTGGGCGCTGTTGCTCCGAGAGCCCGGGTACGCCTCGCCGGCGTACTCGACGGCTCCCAGCAACGGCAGCCGGCCGATCTCGGCGATGCGCGCCCCCAAAGAGTTGATCAGCTGCGGTCGCGTGCGTGAGGCGATGGTGACGACGCCTGCCGGACGCGCCCCGCTTTCCGGAGCGCCCGGGGCCCAGCCGCCGGGACCCTTGGCCCAGTCGGCCAGTACATCCACCACGGCCTTCGCCACGTCGTCGGGCACGGGACCGTCGGGGGTCTGGGGTGCGAGCATGGGCCGCAACCGGTTGCCCCACCCGATGTCCGACAGGCGTCCCAGCGCGCGGCCCGACGCGGCCTGTTCACCGGCCGGGATGCGTCCCTTGAGGTCCACTCCGATCGCCGGCAGGCCGGTGGGCCACATCCGTCGGGGCTCCACCTCGACACCGGCCCGGCCCAGGTCCACGCGCGCGGCGTCGAGCGCCTCCTCGGACGTGTCGGCGGCGAAGCGCGGACCGGCGCAGTTGTCGCAGCGTCCGCACGGTTTGGCAGCCTCGTCGTCCAGCTGGCGCTGCAGGAACTCCATACGGCAGTCGGTTGCCGACGCGTACGCGCGCATGGCCTGTTGCTCTGCCTCGCGTTGACGTGCCACCCATGCGTACCGCTCGGCGTCGTACGTCCACGGCTGCCCGGTCGCGATCCAGCCGCCCTTGACCCGCTTGACCGCCCCGTCCACGTCGAGGACCTTGAGCATGGTCTCCAGGCGGGAGCGGCGCAGCTCCACCAAAGGCTCCAGGGCGGGCAGCGACAAGGGCTTCCCGGCGTGCCCGAGGATGTCGAGCGTGCGGCGTACGAGGTCTTCCGGGGGGAAGGCGAGGGACGCGAAGTAGTTCCAGATCGCTTCGTCCTCCCTGCCCGGGAGCAGGAGCACCTCGGCATGCTCCACACCGCGTCCGGCGCGGCCCACCTGCTGGTAGTAGGCGATGGGGGAGGAGGGCGAGCCCAGGTGCACCACGAAGCCCAGGTCGGGTTTGTCGAAGCCCATGCCGAGCGCGGAGGTGGCGACCAGCGCCTTCACCTTGTTGCCGAGCAGATCCTCCTCGGCCTGCTGGCGATCGGCGTTCTCCGTCTTGCCCGTGTACGACGCGACCGTGTGCCCCCGCTGCCGCAGGAAGGCGGTGACCTCTTCGGCGGCTGCCACGGTGAGGGTGTAGATGATTCCGGACCCCGGCAGTTCGTCGAGGTGTTCCGCGAGCCAGGCCATCCGGTGCGCGGCATCCGACAGTCGCAGCACGCTCAGGCTCAGGCTGTCCCGGTCCAGCGGGCCCCGCAGCACGAGGGCGTCCGAGCTGCCGCCGGTGCCGAGCTGTTCCGCGACGTCCGCCGTCACGCGTGCGTTGGCCGTGGCGGTGGTGGCGAGCACCGGCACACCGGGTGGGAGATCGGCGAGCATCGTGCGCAGCCGGCGGTAGTCCGGCCGGAAGTCGTGTCCCCAGTCGGAGATGCAGTGGGCCTCGTCCACCACGAGGAGCCCCGTGGCGGCCGAGAGGCGGGGGAGCACCTGATCCCGGAAGTCCGGGTTGTTGAGCCGTTCAGGACTCACCAGGAGGACGTCCACCTCACCCGCGGCGATCTCGTCCTGAACGGCGTCCCACTCCTCGGTGTTGGAGGAGTTGATGGTCCGGGCGTGGATGCCGGCTCTAGCAGCCGCCTCGACCTGGTTCCGCATGAGCGCGAGGAGAGGCGACACGATCACCGTCGGACCACTGCCCCGCGCCCGCAACAGCGAGGTCGCCACGAAGTACACCGCGGACTTGCCCCAGCCCGTGCGCTGGACGACCAGGGCACGGCGTCTGTCGGCGACCAGCGCCTCGATCGCCCGCCACTGGTCCTCGCGCAGCCTGGCCTCTCCCGAGACGTCCCCGACGAGACGGGCGAGGACCGCGTCGGCCGCCGCCCGGAGTTCCGCGTTGCTCGTGTGCTCCATGCGTTCCATACAACAGGACGGCACTGACATCCGGAGCCGCGCACCGGAACCTGTGGACGCAGCAGCGTTGAGGTGACGTGTCCCTGATCGGACTTATCCACAAGCTCAAGCGGAGGTTTGTGTTCCGCGAGATCGTCTTCACATGACGAACCACAGCGAAACGACCGGATCCCCCGAGAACGGTGACATCACTGGGCCCGAGGCGCAGGGCCGGCACAAGAACGGTGAACAGGACAAGAAGCGGAGCGACCCATCGGGGCTGCACGCCGCCAGCCCCGCGTACGGCAGCCACGGCAACGAGCACCAGGTCACCTTGCGCACCCCGGCCGAACTGGCAGATGCCCTGCCGTACCTGCTCGGATACTGCCCCGAGGACAGCATCGTCCTGGTCGCGCTGCACGACAGGGACGGACGCGGGCGGTTCGGAGGCCGGGCCCGGCTCGGTATCCCCGGGAACGCGGACGACTGGCCGTCCGCAGCCCGGCAACTGTCCCATGGCCTCGTGACGGGCAGTGAGCGCCGTGGGGCCCGGCCCGAGTCGATGGTCGCCTTCCTGTGCCAGGAACCGCAGAAGGGAGAGACCGGACGGCAAGTGATGGAGCGGCTGAGGCCTCTGGCACAGAGGCTGCGCGTCGAGTGCGGTTCCCTGGATGTGGTGGTCGTCGAGGCGCTGTGCATCTCGGAGGGCCGCTATTGGTCCTACTGCTGCGACAACGCGGCATGCTGCTCTCCTGAAGGAGCGCCCATGGGCCTGCCCGGCACCTCCGTGCTGGCCGCGGCGGCCACCTACGCCGGTATCCAGGTGCGCGGCACGCTACGGGAGCTCCGGGCCCGGCTGCTGCCCTGGGAGAGCGCCGCGGCACTCGAGCAGGAGGCCGCTCTGGACGCCGCCAGCATGGCGCTGGTGCCGAAAATCCTGGACGACACAGGCCGCGCCGCCGTCGCCGACGAGACGCTGGAACTGGCCGGGAGGATCCTGGACCGCTTCGCCGAGGCACAGCCCGCCTCCGGCATGCTCCTGGCGGATCTCCGCGACGACGAACTGCTCGGGCACGACGAGGCCGCCCGGCTGATCCTCGGCCTCCAGGACCGAGCGACCCGCGACCGCGCTGCCGAGTGGATGGAGGGCGACCAGGCCGGACGCGCCCTTCGCCTCTGGCGGACCCTGGCTCGCCGCTGCGTCGGGCCCTACGGTGAGCATGCCGCTGCGCCGCTCACCCTGGCCGGCTGGGTCGCCTGGTCCACCGGCGACGAGCTGGAGGCACGCGAAGCTCTGGCCATGGCCCTGGGCGCCGATCCCGACTACCTCTTCGCCCGCCTTCTGCACCAGGCCTGCAATGAAGGTCTCGACCCGGAGTCGATCCGAAGCTGCCTGCGATCTGAGCGCGAAGGCCGTGGGCGCGTGGTGCCCGACCTCGTGGAGCCGCGCGCGGCCGGGGACGAGTCCGCTGCACGCGAGACAACCTCGGCATCCGAGATCGAGCCACACGGCAGGCGCTCGCCGGCAACGGCGCCGCCCGACTCCGGGCCTGAGCCGTTCGACAAGCCCTCACCCACCGTGGCGCCGCCGCCCGATTCCGGGGCCTTCAGCACGCGTGAGCCGGCAGCAATGAGGCCCGAGGCCGGGTCATCCGAAGTGCTTTCGCCGACAGCGGTGCCGTCACGCCGTCGTCGGCGCTTCCGTCCTGCTGGTACCACCGGCGCCGCCGCCGGGCGTACCAGTGTGGAAGACCGTGACAGGGGAGCTCGGGCTCCCCGGCGCCGCATGCCGGCGGACAGCACGCACCCTGCCGGTGCTACCGAAAACGGCCCAAGCCGTGACACACCGGCGAGCACCACGCGGTCCGGCAGCGTGCGAAGGGCCGGTAGGCGTGCGCGTCCGGCGAAGAAGGCGGCCATGCCCTGCCGGGACACGGGCCAGGAGGCCGTACAGCCCCGTCACGACGGGGGCGAACAGGAGTGAGCCTTTTCCGGGTGGCATCGAGGTGCAAGGGGACGGGCGACGGGCGTGACTCGGAGGACGCCCCCACCGTTCACCTGAGGGGCGGAGCGGCTGGACGCGCCGTGACGCCGCACTGCCCCGCCTCCGTCAGAGCTCTCCGGCCCCGGCGCCGAACCCGATCGAGGCGCACTGAGCGCACAGGAAGCCTCCGCATGCAACAGCCGACTCCGCCCGCCGCCGACGGCCGCCGCCCCCAGGGCGGGCCCCCGCCACGCCTCGGTCCGGGTCTGGGCCCGCCCGGGGCCGGGGTGCCGGCTACCGGGGTGCAGGGTGTCCCTCCGCGACCGGCGGCACGTCTCGACGGTTACGGACCGAGGTTCCCCGGCAGTACGTCGAGCGCCTCTGCACCCACAGGTCCCGACTCGCGCCCCCCGTCGTCACCCGGCCCGGGCCGGTCGTCTCTGGGGTGGGCTGCCCAGAATCGTCGCCCTGGTTTGGGCTCGGGATACGGCGCAACCTCACCACCCTCTGCTCAGGGACGGACTCCGGCACCCCCGGGGTACTCGTCCTCACCCCCGCCCCGGGGTGCCACGATCCCCGGACTGCGCTGGTCCGCAGACTTGCCGCCCACCCACACCGCGATGATCTGCGTCGCCCTTCCCGGTCTGGCCATCTCGACCGACGCAGGGCAGCTGACCGGTCGTGGGCTGGAGGGCTTCTATCGAGCCGGCCGACGCCTGCTCTCCCGGTGCGAGATCCGCGTCGCCGGACGAGAACCCCTCGCGGTGCAGGCCCGCGTGGCCTCGGCCGACCGCGCCAGGTTCGTGGGAACACTCCGCACGTCACCGCAGGCGGGCCCGGACCCCGACGTGATCGTGGAACGCAACCGCTTCGCGGACGGCACGGAGCGGATCACCCTGCACAGCGCAGCTCCCCGCCCACTGCTGCTGCCGGTCGAGATCACCCTGGGCACGGACCTGTCCGACCTGGGGGCGATCGCCTCCGGCAGCGCAGGCCCCGAACTCTCCGCCAGCGTCCACGGCTCGGGCCTGCGCTGGTCCTGCGCCGCCGGTAACGCGTCCGTGACGGCCGAACCGCCCCCCGCGGATGCCCTCGCCTCGGCCGGGCTGCTGCGCTGGGAGCTCGACCTGCCACCCGGCGGCAGCAGGACCGTGGAACTGCGGGTACGGCCGGACGGCGCGGGGCCCCTCCGAGCCGCGGGACGGGCGGCGACCAGCCCTCTGGCCGCGGCGTGTGCGGAGGGCGACGACCCGAGAGGCCCAGCCCTGCTGCGGACGAGCATCGAGGACCTCCAAGCACTCCTCCTGCGCGACTCCGCGAACCCCGCCGACACTCACCTCGCGGCCGGGGCACCCTGGCGCTGCGGCCTGGCCCCCGCCGACGCGCTGGTCGCCGCCCGGATGGCGCTGCCGCTCGGCACCGGCCTCGCCGCGGGAACGCTCCGAATC
>NZ_JBEXSH010000474.1:0-6927 GCF_040613555.1 Streptomyces sp. NPDC006265 | reverse complement strand
GCCAGTTCCGACCCGACTCCTCGGTCCGCCGCTCCCGCGTGTCCGTCCGCCCGGCCTCCGCCGTCACCAGCGGGTTGGCGCAGGCCCTCCCCGCCGGTGCCGAACGAGCCGGGCGTCCAGTAGCCGTTCCTGCCCTTGTCGTTGTGGAACAGCGGCACGTCGATGCCGTCGGCGCGGACCTTCTCGTACAGGTACGACATGTAGGCGCGCCCGGACGGCTCGTCGACGTGCGCGTCGTACTCGTTCTCGATCTGGTAGAGGAGGACCGTGCCCGTGCCCCGGGTGAACAGGCGTTTGGCGACGATGGCGTTGACGGCGGTCAGCCACTCGTCGACGTAGCGCAGATACGTCGGGTCGGAGGTCCGGGCGCGGCCCTCGGTGGCGGTCAGCCAGCCGGGGAAGCCGCCGGCGTCGATCTCCGCGTTGATGTACGGCCCGGGCCGCAGGATCACGTACATCCCCGTCTCGGCGGCCGTCCGCAGGAACAGGTCCAGGTCGCGCACGCCGGTGAAGTCGTAGCGGCCGGGCGCGGAGGAGTGGTAATTCCAGGCGACGCACACGCTGACGGCGTTGTAGCCGTGGGCGCGCATCTTCTCCAGCATGTCCCGCCACAGCGACGGGCTCGGCAGCCGGAAGGGGTGCATCTCGCCCGACCAGAGCACCAGGCGGTGGCCGTCGACCAGCAGCGAGTAGTGGTCGAAGCCGATCTCGTGCGGTCTGCCGTCCGCGCTCGGCACCGGGGGCGGTGGGCCGGTGGGCGCGGTGCGTGCCGGGTTGGCGGAGGTCGGCGACCCGCTGCCGGTCAGCGCGAAGCCGAGCGCCGCCGTGCCGGCCAGAGCGTGGAAGGTACGCCTGCTGAGCTCCAAGGGAGCGCCTCCTGTTGTGCCATGCGGTACGTGGTGCGTTTGCTTGTCGTACGGGGTGCGTGTGCTCAATGTCTACAGGGTGACGGCCACCATGGTCCTGTGAGGATCTCGGCACGTGCGGACTATGAGGTACGAGCGGTCGTGGAGCCGGCCGTCCGGCAGGGGGAGGGGCCGGTGACGGCGGAGGTCGTCGCCACCGCGCAGGACATTCCCCACACGTTCCTGGAGGGGATCCTCGGCGATCTGCGGCGCGGCGGCGTCGACAGCCGGCGCGGCGGGGGCGGCGGCTACCGGCTGGCCAGGGAGGCCTCGGAGACCACGGTCGCGGACGTGATCCGGGCCGCGGACGGGCCGATCGTGTCGGTGCGCGGCGAGCGGCCGAGCGGCCTCGCCTACTCCGGCACCGCCGAGCCGCTGCTGGCGCTGTGGATCGCCCCGCGGGCCAGTGTCCGCGGGCTCCTGGAGGGCGTGACGATCGCCGGCCCCGCGGCCGGGGCGCTGCCGGAGCCGGTGGAGCGGCCGCCGGCGGAACCGGTGGCCTGGGAGAACCCCTGAGGGGCGGCGGCCCTGCGCGGCGCTGTGCGCGCTGTGCGTGATCCTCATTCCGTCCTCGGGATGTCCTCGGTCTGACGCACTGGTGCAACGCACCCTATGCGTCCGCCCGTACCGGGTGAATTCCCGCCAGTGTGAATGGCCGGTGAGCGACCTGGTCCGCCCCTGCCGGGCTGCGTACGATGCGACCGCTCCCGCTCTTCACATTCCCTTCATGGAAGGGTCACAGGCCGGGGGTGTATGCGGTTGTCGCTTTGACATGTGCATGCTCAATCACATTCACGATCCACCCCCCACGCACGGATGGGAGAACCATGGCCGGTGGCCTGCTCCTGAGCGGCGCGATCGCCGCGCTGCTCACCAGCGCACTTCCCGCACAATCCCCGTCCTCCGGGTTCGACGACCCGCCCCCGGACAAGATCATCATCCAGGTCGCCACGGTGAACGGCTCCGGCTGCCCGCAGGGCACGGCAGCGGTCGCGGTCTCCGAGGACAACACCGCCTTCACGGTGACCTACAGCGACTACCTCGCCCAGGCCGGCGGAAGCTCCGACCCGACCGCGTTCCGCAGGAACTGCCAGCTCAACCTGAAGGTCCACGTGCCCGGCGGCTTCACCTACGCCATCGCGAGCGCGGACTACCGGGGATTCGCCTCACTCCAGCGGGGCGCGAGCGCCACCCAGCGGGCCTCGTACTACTTCCAGGGCTCGCCCAGCACGGTGTACAAGAGCCATCCCTTCAGCGGCCCCCTCAACGACAACTGGCAGGCCACCGACGAGACCGACTGGGCCCAACTGGTCTACGCACCCTGCGGCGTCCAGCGCAACTTCAACATCAACACCGAGATCCGCGTCAACGCCGGCACCCAGTCGGCCGACAAGGTCAGCTTCATGACGATGGACTCCACGGACGGGGACATCAGCACGGTGTACCACCTGGCGTGGAAGGAGTGCCCCCCGAAGAAGTCGTGACGGGGTGAGGGGCGGCCCGCCGACCGGCGGGCCACCCCTCGCAGGGTGTTCCGGACACCCCTAGCCTCGGCGTCCCGTACCGCTTCCGGCCCCGGCCAGTCCCGTCCCGGCCAGTACGTAGAAGGCGAGGAAGGGCAGCGGCATGGACCGGCCCGGGCCGTCGATCTCGTCGACCATGGCCAGCGAGAGCAATGCCCAGAGCAGTCCGCCGCCGACCATCAGCGTGGTGTTGCCGCGCTCCCGCATGGCGCGCATCCCGGCACCCAGCAGGAGGGGCATGAGAGCCCAGGTGCCGGCCGTGGTCACCAGCCACTCGAAGGCGCCGGCGAAGACCGTCGCCTCGCCCGTCGCCGCTTCGGCGCCGGCCCAGGTGTAGCCGGCGGTCATCAGGGTGTGACAGACGGCGGTGGCGGCGGTGACGGTGACGGTGCCCTTGACGAATCGTGCGTACCGCATGGAGGGGGCCTCGTTCCTCGTACCTCGGTGATGAGGGCCGGTCAGTCCCGGGACGTCAGTGCCGCGGCGGTGGCCCGGACGAAGGCCTCCGGGTTGTCCAGCATGACGTTGTGGCCGCAGCCGGGGACGGCGACGACGGATACCCCTGCCTCGGTGAGGGCGTCGGCGCCCGGGAGTGGGCCGTCCGCCGCGGGGAGCAGGAAGGTGCGGGGGATCTTCAGTTCCAGCAGGAGTTCACGCATGGTCGGGTCGGAGCCCCGGGTGAGGTGGAACGCGCTGCGGTGCAGGGCCTCGCGGCCGGCCAGGCGCATCGTGGACCACCAGTGCGGGCCCACCCGGTCGCGGACCTCCTCCCAGCCGCCCTTCAGGAACTCCTCCTCGGAGTAGGCGGCGATGCCGCTGCTGCCCGGCGAACCCGGGATGCGCGGGACCGGGTCCAGGTTCGCGTCGATCAGGACCAGGCGGGAGACCAGGTGGGGGTGGCGGGCCGCCAGGACGATCGCGACCGAGCCGCCCATGCTGTGGGCGATCAGCTCGGCGGCCGAAACACCCGCCGCCGTCAGAGCGTTGGCGAGTGCGTCGGCGTGAGACTCCAGCGTGTAGTCGAGGTGCGTCGGGCGGTCGCTGATGCCGTGACCCAGGAGGTCCAGGAGCAGGGAGCGGCGGCCGGACAGCCTCGGGTCGACCGCGACGGAAGCGAAGTAGGCCGGTGACGTGGCGCCCAGCCCGTGCACGTAGACCCGTGGCGGCTCCTGCCCCGGCAGCTCGACCCAGCGGATTCGGTCGCCCTCGGGCGTTACGGCGGCGCTGCGCACGGTCTGCCTCTCCTGTGGTCGCGATGATCGGAGACACGAGAGTAACCACCGGGGTTGGATGAGCCATGGAGTTTTTCTGCTACCACCGCGACCGGCCCGGCTCCCTGCCCTTGCGCGAGGAGCTGGGGGAGGCGCACTGGGCCTATATGGACCAGTACGAGGCGGAGTTGATCGCCCGGGGGCCGACCTTCGCCGGTGACGGGGAGACGGTCACGGGCAGCGTCCACATCGTCGACCTGCCGGATGCCGCCGCCGCCCGGGCGTTCGCCTTCGACGAGCCCAACTACCAGGCCGGGGCGTACCGGGATGTGGTGGTGCGGCGGTGGCGGAACCTGCTGGGGCGGACCATGCGGGAGTTCCCCGGCGGCCGGACGGGTGGGAAGCGGTACCTCGTTCTCGGGCTCGGTTCGGGGGGCGGTGCCGACCTCGATGTGCCGGGTGCCCGACAGGACGAACTGATCGCGTACGGGCCGCTGCTGTCCGACGACGGTGCCGTGTGGGCGGGCACGGCGGCACTGGTGCGGGCTGCGGATGTGGAGTCGGCGCGTGCGGTGCTGACCGCCGAGCGGTACGCGGCAATCGAGGTGCATGACTGGGAGTTCGGCGGGCGACGGTGAGGCGCGGGGCACGTCCGTCCGTGTCCCTGCCGCTCATAGGCTGTGTTGATCACCGTGAAGAGGAGATTCCCGTGTCCGGTCGGGCCGTGCTTGAGGTGGCGCAGTGGCAGGGGTCGGGAGCGGCGACCGCCGGCCGGTTGCGCAGTGGGGCTGCCCGGCTCGCCGAGCTGATGCCCGAAGGCCGGCGGTGCACGGTCGCGCTCGACGGCGGCGTCGAGAGCGCGCACGGCGGCGTACGGAACGCACCGGAACCCGGGGGTCTCGGCATCGACGACCTGCTGGCAGCGGTGCGGGCGCTGACGCGGGAGTTCACGCTCGCCGGCATCGCGCTGACCGAGTACGAGCGGGGGGAAGACGCCGGTCAGGAGGAGGCCGCACTGCGGCGGATCGTCGACGGGCTGTTCGGGACCGCCCGGGGCTGAGCAGTGAAGCGGGCGGCCCCGGCAGTCACCGGGCGGTGTGCTTGAGGAAGGCGGTCCAGGCGGTGGCGGAGATGTGGAGTTCGGGACCCTGCCCGTTCTTCGAGTCCCGGATGTGGATCGTCTCAGGGTCGGTGGCGACCTCCAGGCAGTCGCCGGAAGCGCTGCTGCTGTAACTGGACTTGTTCCAGGCCAGTTCGCTGGTGTTCATAGGTCTCCTCGCATGCGCTGCAACAGGCTCACCGAGTCTTCGAGGGAGAGAGCCTGCGCACGCATCCTGGCATACCTCCTCTGGAGCACGCTGACCACTTTCCGGTCGGTGACAAGCTGGCCGCTCTCCTGCCCTTCGAGGTAGGCGAACCACTGGTTCTCCGGTGTTTCCAGAAGGTGGAACGGGCCTTGGAGTCCCGAGTGGGATTCGCGTACCAGCGGCATCACCTGGATCTCAACGTTGCGTAGCCGGGAGCTCTGCAGCACGTGGTCGATGAGATCCCGCGTAACTGCCGTGCCGCCTGTGCATCGCAGGAACGCGTGCTCCTTGACGATGAAGCTGAACGCGGTGTTCGGTCGCGCCCACAGCAGCTTCTGCCGCTCGGCTCGTGCTGCCCACCGTTCCTCGATCTGCCGGTCGGCGAGCGGCGGCAGGTTGTCTGCGGCGAGGGCCCGGATATAAGCCTGCGTCTGCAACAGGCCTGGGACCATGCGGCACGCGTACGTGCACATGGTGATGGCGGTCCGTTCCAGCGCAGCCCACCGCCGAAACCAAGCCGCCAGCCCCGGCTGTCGCTCCGGACACCCCGCCGCCCTCCGCAACGCCCCCGTCCTCCCGAACACCTCCTCCGCCCGCTGCACGAATTCCGCGTCCGGCATCCTCCTTCCCAACTCCACCGAAGCCACCGTGTGTTTGGAGAACCGCACCAGCTCCCCGAACTCCTCCCGGCTCAGCCCCGCGTGCTCGCGCAAGCCCTGGACCACCGCTCCGAACGTCCGCAGACTGTCGGACGACTCCGGCTCGCCACCCGTGCCCGTCCCCACCACGCCATCGACCACCGTCGGTCACCTCCCGAAGGGATCGTCACGGGTAGTCACCGGTACTGTCCAGTCCGTTACCGCGTACGCTGTCGCGGCGTACGCGACGGCAGCCTGGGCAATCGCCCATCTCAGCCGTCAGATTGGGTGCATGACGCCACAGCCCATCTCCCAGAACCCGGTTACCGTGCGTGTGTTCAGGCAGCGCCTCAGCTCCACCCCGCGCGGTGCCCGCCTCGCCCGCAACCTCACGCTGAACCAGTTGCACTCCTGGGGCATCCCGTACGGGTCGGACGTCTCCTGCGCGGCCGGCGCGATCGTGGCCGAGTTGGCGGCCAACGCCGTGACGCACGGGCGCGTTCCGGGCCGGGACTTCGAACTGCGGCTGGCGATCGTCACGGGCAGCGTCCGGGTGGAGGTGATCGACACCCGCAGTGGGCCCCCGTATCCGCCCGCCCCGGATGCCGTACGCCCGCCTCGGCCCTTCGACGAGCACGGCCGGGGGTTCGTCCTGGTCGACGCCCTCGCCGACCGCTGGGAGGTGATCGACCGCGAACCGCCCGGCAAGACCGTGCGTGCGGAGATCCAGCTGCCGGAGTGGATTTCGGAACCGATTTCGAAATGACAGGGCGCCGCCCGGTGTTGGCGATGTCATGAACGACAGACCGACGCCCCGCCTCCTGTCCGACGCAGCCCTCTCCGACCTGCTCGCCGCGCAGCAGTTCGGCACGCTCGCCACCGTCAAGCGCAGTGGCCACCCGCACCTGACCACCATGCTGTACAGCTGGGACGCCGAGTCCCGCACGGTGCGCTTCTCGACCACCGCCGACCGTGTCAAGGTCCAGCACCTGCGCCGTGAACCGCGTGCGGCGTTGCACGTGCAGGGCGGGGACGTCTGGTCGTTCGCCGTCGCCGAGGGCGACGCCGAGGTCTCCGAGGCCACCGCGGCCCCCGGCGACGCGGTCGGCCGGGAACTGCTCGCGATGATCCCGGCGGGCGCCGAGCCGGAGGACGAGGACGCCTTCCTCCGGCAACTGGTCGACGAGCGGCGCGTCGTCATCCGGCTGCGGGTGGACCGGCTGTACGGGACCGCGCTCGACATCGGGTAAGGGGACTGCTGCGGCACCCCTCGCCCACCGCGACGGAGAGAACCTCACCGGTACGGGAGACCGGCTGACCCTCCTCGATGCCGCTGAACTCGC
>NZ_JBEXSH010000473.1:0-6931 GCF_040613555.1 Streptomyces sp. NPDC006265 | reverse complement strand
CGGCGCTGTACGGGAACTACCGCATCGACCCGCTCGTCCAAACCCTCGACTCGGTCCGCGAAGAGGTCGCCCGCGACTGCGTCTTCGTGGCCCGGCTCGGTGAGGAGGTCGTCGGCTCGGTCCGCGGCGCGGCCACCGGGGACGGCGCCGCCGCGATCGGCAAGCTCTGCGTCCATCCCCGCCTCCAGGGCCACGGCATCGGCGCCCGACTCCTCGGGGCAGCCGAATCGGCCCTCGCCGGCCAGCACGGGGCCACCCGCTTCCGCCTCCACACGGGCCACCGCAGCGAGGGCAACCTCCGCCTCTACCGCAAGGTCGGCTACGAGACGGTGGGCACCTCCCAGGGCTCCGACGGCGTACCGATGATCGTCCTGGAGAAGCCGGCGAGTACCTACGCGGCGACGGCGTGATGATCGGCCTTCTTCAGGGGCGCGGGGAACTGCGCGACGAGCCACGGACGGCCCGCGGCCGCCTGACGAACCTCAGGCGGCATCCCCGTCGCGCGAACGCGAAGCCCGCAGCCAGTAGATGGCGGACACCGGCAAGATCACGGGAATGAAGAGATACCCCATCCCGAAGTCCGACCACACGGTCGCGTCCGGGAAGGCGGACGGCTCGACCAGGGTCCAGGTCCCCACCGTCAGCACCCCCACCAACTCCGCGACACAGCACGCCAGGGCGACCCTCCGTGCCGTCTCCCCACCCCGCACCAGCGTGTACGCGATGAACCCGTATACGACACCGGCCACCGCCGACAGCGAGTACGCGAGCGGTGCCCGGTCGAACTCCGTCGCGATCTGATACGCGGACCGCGACACCGCCCCCACGACCATCACGCCGTACAGCCACACCAGCAGCGTGCCCGGACCGCTGATCAGCCTGCGCCGGCTCACCTCAGCCTCCCCAGATGTCATAGAGACGCACCTCCAGCACCGCCAGCACGACACCGCCGGCGGCCACCGTCACCGAACCCCACCGGGTCCGCTCGGCCAGCGACATGAACCCGGCCGCCGGGACGCACGCGAACGCCCCCAGCAGATACGCCACGAAGATCGTCGTGCCCTGCTCGGGCTTCTGGCCCTGCGCGAGCAGCACGATCCCCACCGCCAGCTGGATCAGCGACAGCAGCGTGACCACGGCCATTCCGATGAAGTGCCAGTCCTTCGTCGGCTGGTCGCGGTAGGCCGCCCAGCCGCACCAGGCGGCGAGCAGCAGCGCGGCGACGCCGGTCACCAGCGTCAGGGCATCAAGCATGCTGTGACCTTATTACGGCCGAAAAGGCCCGATGCCTGCGGCCCTGGCCTGCACCGTAGGGTCGAGGGCATGACGATCCACGCCCAGGCCCTGCTCTTCGACAACGACGGAACCCTCGTCTCCTCCCTCGCCTCGGTGCACCGCTGCTGGACGCGGTGGGCCGGGGAGTACGGAATCACGGCCGAGGAGTTCGCGCGGGTCGAGCTGCACGGCCGGCCGGCCGCCGAGATAGCCGCCGACCTGCTGCCCGCCGAGGTCGTGCCGGAGGCCGTCGCGCGGATCGAGGACCTCGAGGTGCAGGACGTACCGAACGGCGGGGTGCACCTGCTGCCGGGCACCCGGGCCTTCCTCGATGTGCTGCCCGCCGAGCGCTGGGCCGTGGTGACCTCCGCCACCCGGCGGCTGGCCGAGGCCCGGCTCGACGCCGTCGGCATCCTGCCCAAGACCCTCGTCGCCGCCGACGACATCACGCGCGGCAAGCCCGACCCCGAGCCGTACCTGCTCGCCGCCCGCGCGCTCGGCGTCGACCCCGCCCACTGCGTGGTCTTCGAGGACGCCCCCGCCGGTCTGACGGCCGGACGCGCCGCCGGCATGACCACCGTGGCATTGACCACAACCCACCAGGCCCACGAACTGCACGCCGATCTGGTCGTCGAAAACCTGTCGGCCCTGTCCGCACTGGTCACCGAGCAGGGCGTGGAGATCTCCCCGCGCGGCTGACCGATCGCGGCGCCGTCCACCGCTGTCCAGCATCCGGACAGCGGACGGCCGGTCAGGACCGTACGCATGTTTTACTGACGACATGACCACGACGAGCGACCGCATCCCCGCGACCGAGGCGACCATGCCGCCCGGTGCTCGTTGTATGTGTCGAATGTGCGCCTTCTAGAGGGCCCCTGCACCACCCCTGAGCTCGCGCCCCGAAGCGAGACGCGGCCTGTCCGCACGCCCTGAAGCCTGCGTGACCCGAAGCCGCCCCGCGCACATGTTCTCCCCGGTTCCACTCCCCAGCGAGAACCGTGTCGCGTCCCTGACCGAATGCACCTGTGCCCGGGCACACCCACGCCCGCGCCCTCGACAGTGACGGAATCCCAGTGATCACCACCTCGGGCCTGACCAAGGTCTACCGTGCACGCGGCCGCGAGGTCACCGCCCTGGACGGCGTCGACCTGCACGTCCGCGAAGGCGAGGTGTACGGCGTCATCGGCCAGTCCGGCGCCGGCAAGTCCTCGCTCATCCGCTGCGTCAACCTGCTGGAACGTCCCACCTCCGGCACCGTGACCGTCGCCGGGCAGGACCTCACCGCCCTGGCCGGCCGCGGCCCGCGCGCCGGAAGGGAACTGCGCCGGGCGCGCAGCCGTATCGGCATGGTCTTCCAGCACTTCAACCTGCTGTCCTCCCGGACCGTCCAGGACAACGTCGAGCTGCCCCTGGAGATCCTCGGGAAGTCCGGGCAGGAACGCTCCCGCAAGGCGCTGGAGCTGCTCGACCTGGTCGGCCTCGCCGACAAGGCCACGTCCTACCCCGCGCAGCTCTCCGGCGGTCAGAAGCAGCGCGTCGGCATCGCCCGCGCCCTCGCCGGCGACCCCAAGGTGCTGCTGTCCGACGAGGCCACCAGCGCCCTCGACCCCGAGACCACCCGCTCGATCCTGGCGCTGCTGCGCGACCTCAACCGGCAACTCGGCCTGACCGTCCTGCTCATCACCCACGAGATGGACGTCGTGAAGTCGGTCTGCGACTCGGCCGCGCTCATGGAGAACGGGCGCATCGTCGAGTCGGGCACGGTCAGCGAGCTCCTCGCGACCCCCGGCTCCGAACTCGCCTCGGCGCTGTTCCCGCTCGGCGGCGAGGCCTCCGGTGACGAGCGCACCGTCGTCGACGTCACCTTCCAGGGCGAGAGCGCCACCCAGCCCGTCATCTCGCAGCTCGCCCGCACCTACAACATCGACATATCGATCCTCGGCGCCGCCATCGACACCGTCGGCGGCCTCCAGGTCGGCCGGATGCGCATCGAACTGCCCGGCCGCTACGAGGACAACGTCGTACCGATCGGCTTCCTGCGTGAACGGGGCCTCCAGATCGACGTCCTGGGCCACGAGTCCGAACTGGTGAAGGCAGGTGCGAAATGACCTGGTCCGAGATGCAGCCCCTGCTGGAGCAGGCGTGTTGGGACACCCTCTGCATGGTCGGCTGGTCCACGCTCATCGCCGTCGTCGGCGGTCTGCCGCTCGGCGTCCTGCTGGTCCTGACCGACCGCGGCGGCCTGCTCCAGAACCTCGCGGCCAACAAGGTCATCGGGCAGGTCGTGAACATCGCCCGCTCCCTGCCGTTCATCATCCTGATGGTCGCGCTGATGGGCTTCACCCGCTCGATCACCGGTACGACCATCGGCGTCGAGGCGGCCATCGTGCCGCTCGCCGTCGGCGCCAT
Organism: Streptomyces sp. NPDC006265; assembly: GCF_040613555.1. Lineage (NCBI taxonomy): Bacteria > Bacillati > Actinomycetota > Actinomycetes > Kitasatosporales > Streptomycetaceae > Streptomyces > Streptomyces sp. NPDC006265. The sequence goes on along the minus strand of NZ_JBEXSH010000473.1, from coordinate 3,247 downwards.
CCCGTTCTTCGCGCGTCTGGTCGAGACGGCCGTCCGCGAAGTGGACCACGGGCTCGTCGAGGCCGTGCAGTCCATGGGCGGCAACACCTGGACCATCGTCCGCAAGGTCCTCGTCCCCGAGTCCCTGCCGTCGCTGATCTCCAGCACCACCACCACGATCGTGGCCCTCATCGGCTACTCCGCCATGGCGGGCACCGTCGGCGCCGGAGGCCTCGGAGACATCGCCATCCGGTATGGCTACCAGCGCTTCGAGACCCAGCTGATGTGGATCACCGTCGCGATCCTCGCCGTCGTCATCTCGGTCATCCAGTTCGCCGGCGACTACGCGGCCCGCTCCCTGCACCGGCGCGGCGCCCACTCGGGCCCCGCCCCCAAACTGCGGCTGCTCAAAGCCGCTTCCTGAACGCCCCGTTCGCCCGCCCGTTGCCCGACCCCACCACCCCTCAACGACGGCGCTTCGCGCCGCCGCCCCCCTGATCCCAGGGGTCGCACCACCCGCAAGGCCATAAGGAAAGGCACTTTTCGTGCGTAACACCGCCAAGATCACCACCGCCGTCCTCGCCGCCGGAGCCCTCACCCTCGGGCTCAGCGCGTGCGGCGCGGACAGCTCCGGCACCGACGGACCCTTGATCGTCGCCGCCAGCCCCGTCCCGCACGCCGAGATCCTTAACTTCGTCAAGGACAACCTGGCGAAGAAGGAGGGCCTCGACCTGCAGGTCAAGGAGTTCACCGACTACGTCACGCCGAACTCGGCGACGCAGGACGGCTCCGTCGGCGCCAACTACTTCCAGAACAAGCCGTACCTCGACGACTTCAACAAGAAGAACGGCACCGACATCGTGTCCGTCGTCACGGTCCACCTGGAGCCGCTCGGCCTCTACTCCCACAAGGTCAAGAAGACCGACGACCTGAAGAGCGGTGCGACCGTCGCCATCCCCAACGACACGGTCAACGAGGCCCGCGCCCTCAAGCTCCTCGCCGCCCACGGGCTCATCACCCTCAAGGCGGGCGTCGGCAACGAGGCGACCCCCTCCGACATCACCAACAACCCCAAGAACATCAAGTTCAAGGAGCTGGAGGCGGCCCAGACCCCGCGCTCCCTCGACGACGTGGACGCCGCCGTGGTCAACGGCAACTACGCCATCGAATCCGACCTCAAGCCCTCCAGGGACGCCCTCGTCCTGGAGTCGCCGAAGAACAACCCCTACGGCAACTTCCTCGCCGTGAAGAAGGGCAACGAGGACGACCCGCGCGTGAAGAAGCTCGCGAAGCTCCTCACCTCGCCCGAGGTCAAGAAGTTCATTCGGGACAAGTACGCCGGCTCGGTGCTCGCCTCCTTCTGAGCCCACCCCCGGCACCCGCGCACACGGGGTCCTTCCCCCACCCGGTGGAAAGGGCCCCGTGTGCGGATCAGTGCTTTCATGCTGCATGCTGGGCAGTTCAGCATGCCCTGAAGGTTCACCGAAGGTTACGGAGCGGCGCATGACGAGCACCTTCCCCAACATCTCCATCAGCACGGAGCGGTTGGTGCTGCGTCCCCTCGACGAAGACGACGTCGCCTCCCTGGCCGCGATGATGAACGACGAACAGGTGGCGGCCTGGACCTCCGTCCCCCAGCCCTTCACGGAGGACGGCGCCCGCACCTGGATCACCGAGTACGCCCCCACCGAGCGCGCCGAGGGACGCGGACTCGACTTCGCGGTCACCGAGTTCCTCACCCAGCGCCTGGTCGGCGTCATCCAGCTCGGCAAGACCAACTGGCACGTACGCTCCACCGAGCTGTCGTACATCATCGCCCCGTGGGCCCGCGGCGAGGGCTACGCCTCCGAGGCCGCCCTCGTCACCGCCCAGTGGCTCTTCACGGACCAGAAGTTCGAGCGCATCGAACTGCGCACGGCGGCCGACAACACCGCCTCCCAGCAGGTCGCCCAGAAGATCGGCTGCATCAGCGAGGGCGTGCTGCGCAACGCCTGTATAGCCCGGGCCCGTGCCGAGGACGGCACATGGACCGACGTACGCACCGACTTCATCGTCTGGAGTCTGCTCCCCGAGGACCTGGAAGGCGTCGGCGAGCAGCTCCGCGACGGCTTCACGTCCTTCGGCGACTGGAACTGACCGGAAGCATCCGGAGGACGACGGCGACGACGACACCGAAGCCCCCTCCGACATCTCCACCGGGTACCCTCACGGAGCCCGCCCCCGGGCTGCTCCCCACCACGCCACGCAGACGACCTGCGAAAACCCCTGGAGACTGACGACGATGGCCGACCGGGTCACGGTGATCGGCTGGGACGGTTCGCCGCTGACCGCCGCGGCGAGCGCCGCCCTGGGCGCCGCCACGCTCGTGGCCGGTGCCGCCCACCACCTGGCGCTCCCCGAGGTACCCGCCGGGGCCGAGCGCATCCGCCTCGGCAGCGTCGCCCTCGCCGCCCGCCGCATCGCCGCCCACCGCGGCACGGCCGTCGTGCTCGCCGACGGCGACCCCGGCTTCTTCGGCGTCGTACGCACCCTGCGCGCCCCCGAGTTCGGCCTTGAGGTGGAAGTCGTCCCCGCCGTCTCCTCCGTCGCAGCGGCCTTCGCCCGCGCCGGTATGCCCTGGGACGACGCACAGGTGGTCGTCGCACACCCCCGCACCCTGCGCCGCGCGGTCAATGTATGCCGCGCTCACACCAAGGTGGCGGTCCTCACCTCACCCGGCGCAGGTCCCGCCGAACTCGGCCTGCTCCTCGAAGGAGTCCACCGCTCCTTCGTCATCTGCGAGGAACTCGGCACCGCCCGCGAACGCGTCTCCGTCGTCACCTCCGACAAGGCCGCCGACCACACCTGGCGCGACCCCAACGTCGTCATCGTCCTCGGCGGCCCGGCCGGGCCCGGCACCGCGGGGGAGACCGGGGGCTGGATCTCCGGCCGCGACCCCTCCGCCGGACCGCGCGGCTGGACCCTGCCCGCCGACGCGTACGGCGCGGACCTCGGCGAGGGCGAGACGCAGCTGCTGCGCGCCTCCCAACTCGCCCACCTCGGGCCCCGCGTCGGCGACCTCGTGTGGGACATCGGCTGCGGCAGCGGCGCGTTCGCCATCGAGGCCGCCCGCGCCGGTGCCGCCGTCCTCGCCGTCGACAGCGCTCTGACCGCCTGCGCCCGCACCGACGCCGCCGCCCGCCGCCTGGGCGTCCAACTCCAGATCGTGCACGGCACCGCCCCGCACATCCTGGAGAACCTCCCCGAACCGGACGTCGTCCGCGTCGGC
>NZ_JBEXSH010000472.1:0-6948 GCF_040613555.1 Streptomyces sp. NPDC006265 | reverse complement strand
GGCACCGCACCTCGCCGCGTTGCCGAAAAGCCCTGGTAGCTCCGCTACAAGGGCTTCCCGGCGCCTTGCGATGCACGGCACCAGACCACGCGCCCTGATCGGACGCTCATAGTGAAAGGACCCCTTACCCCAGCGCCTTCTCCAGCGCCGCGAGTGCCCCCGTCAGTTCCTCGCCCGTGATGGTGAGCGGCGGGGCCAGGCGGATCGTGGAGCCGTGGGTGTCCTTCGCCAGGACTCCCTCCCGCATGAGACGTTCGCTGATCTCCCGGCCGGTGCCCAGCGCGGGGTCGATGTCGACGCCCGCCCACAGGCCGCGGGAGCTGAACCCGACGACGCCCTTGCCGACCAGCCCCGTCAGACCATCGCGCAGGATCCCGCCCAGCTCGGCAGCGCGGCGCTGGAACTCGCCCGTCTCCAGCAGCTCCACCACCGCCGTACCGACCGCCGCCGCCAGCGGATTGCCGCCGAAGGTGGAGCCGTGCTCCCCGGGATGCAGCACACCGAGGACCTCCCGGCGCCCGACCACCGCCGACACCGGCACGATCCCGCCGCCCAGCGCCTTGCCCAGCAGCAGCACGTCCGGCACCACCGGCTCGTGCTCGACCGCCAGCGTGCGGCCCGTGCGCCCGAGCCCGGACTGGATCTCGTCCGCGATGAACAGACAGCCCTTGCGGCGAGTCAGCTCCCGCACACCGGCGAGATAACCGTCGTCGGGAATGATCACCCCCGCCTCGCCCTGGATCGGCTCGATCAGCACCGCCGCCGTCGTCTCGTCGACCGCCTCCTCCATCGCGGCCAGGTCGTTGTACGGCACCACCCGGAACCCCGGCGTGAAGGGCCCGAAGCCCGCCCGGGCCGTCTCGTCCGTCGAGAAGCTGACGATCGTCGTCGTACGCCCGTGGAAGTTGTCCGACGCGACCACGATCGTCGCCCGGTCGGCCGGCACGCCCTTGACGTCGTAGGCCCACTTGCGGGCCACCTTCACGCCACTCTCCACCGCCTCCGCGCCGGTGTTCATGGGCAGCACCATGTCCATGCCGGTCAGCGCGGCCAGCCGCTCCGCGAACTCGGCGAGCCGGTCGTTGTGGAAGGCGCGCGAGGTGAGGGTCAGCCGGTCGAGCTGACGATGGGCCGCCTCGATCAGCGCCGGGTGCCGGTGGCCGAAGTTGAGGGCCGAGTACCCGGCGAGCATGTCGAGGTAGCGCCGCCCCTCGACATCCTCCACCCAGGTGCCCTCGGCGCGGGCGACGACCACCGGCAGCGGGTGGTAGTTGTGCGCGAGGACCGGCTCCTCCGCGCGGATCAGCTCCTGCGAGCCACGGGTCTCCCGCGAGCCACGGCGCCTTTGCGAGTCCTCGGTGCGGACGGGTGCGGTCATGAGCGGATCTCCCGGATCTCCTGGGTGCAGCACTTGATGCCGCCACCGGCCTTCTGGAATTCGGACAGGTCGACGGGGACGGGGACGTAGCCTCGGTCGGCCAGCTGGTCGGCCAGGGCCGTCGCCCCCGGTGAGATGAACACGTGGCGCCCGTCGGAGACGGAGTTGAGCCCGAACGCCATGGCGTCCTCGCGGGTGGCGAGCACCGCGTCCGGGTACAGCCGGGCCAGCACCTCACGGCTGCCCGGAGAGAACGCCTCGGGGTAGTAGGCGATGTTCTCGTCGTCGAGGACGAACAGCGCCGTGTCTAGGTGGTAGAAGTACGGATCCACCAGCGTCAGGCTGATCACCGGCGTCCCGAAGTGCTCCTGCACCTCGCTGTGGGCCTCCCGGGTCGTACGGAAGCCCGTCCCGGCCAGGATCCAGCGGCCGGCGGGGACCAGGTCGCCCTCGCCCTCGCACACCGACTCGGGGTGGTACACCTCGTAGCCCTCCGCCTTGAACCACGCCTCGAACGGCACGGACTCGGGACGGCGCTCGGGTGCGTGGAAGAGCGAGCCGAAGACGCGGCCGTCGACGACGACCGCCGCGTTCGCGGCGAAAACCATGTCGGGCAGGCCGGGAAGGGGTTTCACACCGTCCACGGTATGGCCGTGGGCACGGTAGGTGTCGACCAGCGCCTGCCACTGGTCCAGGGCGCGGAGGACGTCGACGGGTTCGTCGGGGTGCATCCACGGGTTGATCGCGTACTGCACGGCGAAGTGTCTGGGTTCGCAGACGAGGTAGCGCCGCCGGCGCGGCACACGGGAGTCGGGCACAGAGGGGTCCCTCCGCTTCCTCACGGTGTGTGACTGGTGGTTGACACAACGGTAGGAACCGACGGTGGTGCCCGACAAGAAACAAAGGTTGCGCGTTCACGCAGGAACGCTGCGTCTTACGGCCGCTCAGCGCACGACTGCTGCGCCCCCCGGGACCCCCTCGGGGGCCGGATGGCTCGCCCCGGCCTCCGGGCTCTCCGGGAGCAGATGGGACAGCACCATCACGCTGATCGTCTTCCGGATGAACGGCTCCTGCCGGATCCGCTCCAGCACCTCCTCGAAGTGCTCCACGTCCCGCGCCCGCACGTGCAGCAACGCGTCCGCGCCGCCGGTCACGGTCATCGCCGCAGCGATCTCGGGATAGTCGCGCACGACCTCGGCCAGCCGCCGCGGCGGGGCGGCGCCCTCGCAGTACACCTCGACGTAGGCCTCCGTGCGCCAGCCCAGCGCCGACGGCTTCACCGTCGCCGAGAACCCGGTGATCACACCGGTCTCGCGCAGCCGGTCGACCCGCCGCTTGACCGCCGTCGCCGACAGCCCGATCGCGGTGCCGATCTCCGCGAACGACGTCCTGGCGTTCGCCATCAACGCGGTGATGATCTTTCGGTCGAGTTCGTCGAACGGCGTGGACCTGCTGTTCATGCGGGCACTGTATCCACCGGCGCCCCGGCCCGCGCCCGCCCGGCACGGGCACCGTGTCCAGCGCGAACGTCCACCCCCGGCACATGTCCAGACGTACGGATCACCCCTACACTCCGGGTTCATGCTGCGCGCCCTGGCTGTCGACGACGAACGCCCCTCCCTGGAGGAGCTGCTCTACCTCCTGCACGCCGACCCCCGCATCAGCAGCGCGGAGGGCGCCGGCGACGCCACCGAGGCGCTGCGCCGCATGAACCGCGCCCTGGAGTCCGGCCCGGGCGGGCCCGAGGCCATCGACATCGTCTTCCTCGACATCCAGATGCCCGGCCTGGACGGCCTCGACCTCGCCCGGCTGCTCACCGGCTTCGCCCGGCCGCCGCTCGTCGTGTTCGTCACCGCCCACGAGGACTTCGCCGTGCAGGCCTTCGACCTCAAGGCCGTCGACTACGTCCTCAAACCGGTCCGCAAGGAACGGCTCGCCGAGGCCATACGCCGGGCCTCCGAACTGCGCGGCGCCGCCCCGCGCATCCCCGTGCACGAACCCGACCCGGACCACATACCCGTCGAACTCGGCGGCGTGACCCGCTTCGTCGCCGTCGACGACATCACCCACGTCGAGGCGCAGGGCGACTACGCCCGCCTGCACACCGTCAAGGGCAGCCACCTGGTCCGCATTCCGCTGTCCACCCTGGAGGAGCGCTGGCGCACCCGCGGCTTCGTCCGTATCCACCGCCGCCACCTCGTCGCCTTGCACCACATCGGCGAACTCCGCCTCGACGCGGGCACCGTCAGCGTCCTCGTCGGCTCCGAGGAGCTCCAGGTCAGCCGGCGCCACACGCGTGAACTGCGCGACCTGCTCATGAGGAGGCCGTGACCGTGTCCCCCGACCACGCCGAACGCCGCGTCGTCGTCACCGGCCCGCCCCGGCAGAGCGGCCGGGCCTCCTCCGGCTACTACCGCCCGCGCACCGAGATCGACGAGCAGACCACTCTCGGCCACACCTACGTCCGCTCCCTGATGCGCACCCAACTGCGCGCCGCCCTCACCGTGTTCGCCATCCTCGGCCTGCTCGTCGGACCGCTCCCGCTGCTGTTCGCGGCGATGCCCGACGCCCGCCGCCTGGAATGGGCCGTCCTCGGCTTCGGCCTCTACGCCCCCCTCGTCCTGCTCGCCCGCTGGTACGTCCGCCGGGCCGAGCGCAACGAACGCGACTTCATACGCCTCGTGGAAGACCGCTGAAGCCCCACCGATGAACTCCAGCTACGCCATCCCCGCCGTCGCCCTCGTCGTCGTGGCGACAGTCCTCGTAGGCGCCTTCGGCCTGCGCATCTCCCGCACCACCTCCGACTTCTACGTCGCCTCCCGCACCGTCGGCCCCCGCCTCAACGCCGCCGCCATCAGCGGCGAGTACCTCTCCGCCGCCTCCTTCCTGGGCATAGCGGGACTCGTCCTGGTCCAGGGCCCCGACATGCTCTGGTACCCGGTCGGCTACACCGCCGGCTACCTGGTCCTGCTGATCTTCGTCGCCGCCCCGCTGCGCCGCTCCGGCGCCTACACGCTCCCCGACTTCGCCGAGGCCCGCCTCGCCTCCCAGGCCGTGCGGCGGCTGGCCGGCGCCTTCGTCGTCGGGGTCGGCTGGCTGTACCTGCTGCCCCAGCTCCAGGGCGCCGGACTGACCCTGACCGTGCTGACCGGGGCGCCCGACTGGCTCGGCGGAATGATCGTCGCGGTCGTCGTCACCGCCACCGTCGCCGCCGGCGGCATGCGCAGCATCACCTTCGTGCAGGCCTTCCAGTACTGGCTGAAGCTCACCGCCCTGCTCGTGCCCGCCCTGTTCCTGGTCCTCACCTGGCAGAGCGACGGGGCACCCCGGCACGCCTTCGACGAACCGGCCACCTTCCGCGACCAGCGCGTCGTCCGCGTCGACGACGGCATCGACCTCACCCTCGGCCGGCCCCTGAGCGTCACCGTGACCGGCACCGTCGACGGCCGGACGTACACCGGCGCCCGCCTCGACCTCCCCGCCGGCACCCACCGCGTCGAAAGCGGCGCCCGCCTCACCTTCCCCGCCGGCGCCCCCGTGCCCCGGGCCGAGCGCAGCGGCGGCGGCGACCTCTCCCCGTCGCAGGCCGAGAGCCGCGAGGAACGCCCGCTGTACGCCACGTACGGGCTGATCCTCGCCACGTTCCTCGGCACCATGGGCCTGCCGCACGTCGTGGTCCGCTTCTACACCAGCCCGCACGGCGTCGCCGCCCGCCGCACCACCGTCGCGGTCCTCGGCCTGATCGGCGCCTTCTACCTCCTGCCACCCCTCTACGGCGCACTCGGCCGCCTCTACGCCCCCGAACTCACCCTCACCGGCGACCCGGACGCCGCCGTTCTCCTGCTGCCCGACCGCATGATCGGGGGAGTGGGCGGTGATCTGCTGGGCGCACTGGTCGCAGGCGGCGCCTTCGCCGCGTTCCTCTCCACGGCCTCGGGCCTGACCATGGCGGTCGCGGGCGTCCTCACCCAGGACGTGCTGCCCTCCCGGGGCGTACGGCACTTCCGGCTCGGGACGGTCCTCGCCATGGCCGTGCCCCTCGGCGCGAGCGTCCTGGTCGGCGGACTGCCGGTCGCCGACGCCGTCGGGCTCGCCTTCGCCGTCTCGGCGTCCTCGTTCTGTCCGCTGCTCGTCCTCGGCATCTGGTGGCGTCGGCTGACCCCGCCGGGCGCCGCCGCCGGGATGCTGGTGGGCGGGGGCTCCGCCCTGCTCGCCGTCGCCGCGACCATGGCGGGCTACCCCGGCGAGGGCGCCGCCCTGCACGCCCTGCTCGCCTGGCCCGCGCTGTGGTCGGTGCCGCTGGGCTTCCTCACCATGATCCTGGTGTCCCTGGCCACCCCCGGCCGGGTCCCGCCCGGCACCGCGGTGGTCCTGGCCCGGTTCCACCTGCCCGAGGAACTGCGCACGGAGGTGACGGCATGAGCGGGTTCCTGGCCGGCCTGTGCGTCGCCGTGCTCCCGGTGCTCGCCCTGGGCGTCTGGCTCGGCCGCCGCACCGCCCGGGCCAAGAGCCTCGCCGGCCTCGGCACCCCCGTCGAGCACGCCACCTTCGAGACCCTGCACACCGCGTCCCTCGCCGCGCCGCCGCTGCGCTCCGGCCTGACGGAGGAGACCGCCCGGAAGTCCGCCCGCAAACTGCGCTCCCTTCTCGGCACGGACGCCCTCTGCCTCACCGACCGGGGGCAGGTCCTGGTCTGGGACGGCGACGGCGCCCACCACCGCACCGAGATCATGGAACGCCTCGCCGGCCCCCTGGAGACCGGCCGCGGCGAGGCCTTCCGGCTCACCTGCGACAGCCTCGACTGCTCGGTGCACTGGGCGGTCGTCGCGCCGCTCACCGTCGACGACCGGGTGCACGGCGCCCTGGTCGCCTGCGCGCCCGGTGAGTCGGCGGTGCTCGTCCGCGCCGCCGGCGAGGTCGCCCGCTGGGTCTCGGTCCAGCTGGAACTGGCCGACCTCGACCAGTCCCGCACCCGCCTCATCGAGGCCGAGATCAAGGCTCTGCGGGCCCAGATCTCCCCGCACTTCATCTTCAACTCGCTCGCGGTGATCGCCTCGTTCGTCCGCACCGACCCCGAGCGAGCCCGTGAGCTGCTGCTGGAGTTCGCCGACTTCACCCGCTACTCGTTCCGCCGGCACGGCGACTTCACCACCCTCGCCGAGGAACTGCACGCCATCGACCACTACCTGGCGCTGGTGCGGGCACGCTTCGGCGACCGCCTCTCCGTCACCCTCCAGATAGCACCGGAGGTGCTGCCGGTGACCCTGCCGTTCCTGTGCCTGCAGCCGCTCGTCGAGAACGCCGTCAAGCACGGTCTGGAGGGCAAGGCCGTGCCCTCCGGCAAGTGCCACATCCAGATCACCGCCCAGGACGCGGGCGCCGAGGCCCTCGTCGTCATCGAGGACGACGGCGCCGGCATGGACCCCGGCCTCCTTCGCCGCATCCTCGCCCGCGAGGTCAGCCCCTCGGGCGGCATCGGCCTCTCCAACGTCGACGACCGGCTCCGCCAGGTCTACGGCGACGACCACGGGCTCGTCATCGAGACCGCCCCGGGAGCCGGCATGAAGATC
>NZ_JBEXSH010000471.1:0-6960 GCF_040613555.1 Streptomyces sp. NPDC006265 | reverse complement strand
CGACACCTCCGACCGCCTGTACTTCGAGCCGCTGACGCTCGAGGACGTGCTGGAGATCGTGCACGCCGAGCAGCAGGCCGGACCGGTCGCGGGCGCACCGTAGACGGCGGGGCCCCGTTCGGCAGGCCGGGCGTCACCCTGACGGGGCAGCACATCGACGCCCTCGCGCGAGAGGCTGCCCGCCGCCGGGTCGAGCGGGGCGGCGGGCTGCCCGCAGCCGGGTCGAGCCGGACGCCCCCTGCGGCGGGCTTCCCGTCGGCGGGGCGCGTCGGGCACCCCCGCACGACAGACAGATGTCAGTGCGCGTGCACCCCGTTCGTCGCGGCGATCCGCTTCCACGACCTGGGCTGGGAGACGCCCTTGGCCCCCTCGGCCACCGCCGCGGCCCGGGCCGCCGGCACCCCCGGCTTCGACGGCTGGAACAGCCATGTGTCGAAGAGCGCGGCCAGCGGCTTGCCCGAGACCTCCTCCGCGTACCGCTGGAAGTCCGCCACCGAGGCGTTGCCGTGGGCGTACTTCGCCGGCCAGCCCTTGAGGATCGCGAAGAACGACTCGTCGCCGATCTTGTTGCGCAGCGCCTGCACGGCCAGTGCGCCACGGTCGTAGACCGCGATGTCGAACTGGTTCTCAGGGCCGGGATCCCCGGGCTTCACCGTCCAGAACGGGTCGTCGGCGGGGTGCGAGGCGTACACGTAGTCGGCGAGTTCCTGTGCCGTGCCCTCGCCCTCGTGCTCGGACCACAGCCACTGGGCGTACCGGGCGAAGCCCTCGTTGATCCAGATGTCCTTCCAGCCCTTGAGCGACACCTCGTCGCCGTACCACTGGTGGGCCAGCTCATGCACGACGACGGACACGTTCGACCCGTTGGCGAACTGACGAGGGCTGTAGAACGGCCGGGTCTGGGTCTCCAGCGCGTACCCGGTGTCCGTGTTCGGCACGTACCCGCCGAGCGCGCTGTAGGGATACGGCCCGAAGTACCCGGCCAGCCAGTCCGCGATCTCCCCGGTCCGTTCGATGCTCGCCCGCGCCGACCCGGCGTTCGCGCCGAGATCCTTGCTGTAGGCGTTGAGGACCGGGATGCCGCCCTCGGTCGTGCCGGTCGTGATGTCGAACTTCCCGACCGCGAGCGTGGCGAGGTACGTGGCCTGCGGCTTGTCGGACCGCCAGTTCCAGCGGGTCCAGCCGAGCTTCGAACTCGTCGACTGAAGCGTGCCGTTGGAGATGGCCTGTGTGCCGTCCGGGACCAGCACGGAGACGTCGTAGGTCGCCTTGTCGAGCGGATGGTCGTTGCCGGGGAACCACCACGCCGCCGCCTCGGGCTCGTTCGCCGCGACACCCCCGTCCGGGGTGCGGTGCCAGCTGGTGAAACCGAAGGCCTGCTTCGACGACGGCACCCCGCGGTAGCGCACGACGACCGTGACGGGCGCGCCCTCGGCCAACGGGGTCTTCGGCGTGATCTCCAGCTCCTGCTCGCCCGAGGTCCGCAGCGACGCCTTCGCCCCGTTGACCCGCACCTCGCCGACGTCCAGCAGGAAGTCCAGGTTGAAGCTCGTCAGGTCCTGCGTGGCGCGGGCCACGAGGGTCGCCTTGCCCTCCAGTTCGTCCGTGGCCGGCTGGTACTTCAGCCGGAGGTCGTAGTGGGAGACGTCGTATCCGCCGTTGCCGTAGGCCGGGTAGTAGGGGTCGCCGATACCCGGCGCGCCGGGGGAGCGGGGGGCGGCCGATGCCGGGATCGCCAGCAGGAGAGAGGCCGCTGCCAGGGCTCCCGGCGCGATGATTCTGCGGTGCACGCAAGGCTCCAAGTCGTAGGGTCCCGAGGTCTTCCGGGTCTGTCCGGAGCCTATTGACTCCCTGTGCCCCTGATCATGTCCATGGCCCCTGCTGTCACACGATCGCCATTCGGCCGCCATGAGACACCCGCCCCGAAGGCCCGTTTCGGACACGCCGGTCCGTCAGCTGCCCTCTTCTGAACAGGAGTTCACCGATGTACCGTCCGGCGCATGCCGAAACGCACGCGCTTCACGACCTGGAGACCGCTCGCGACGGCGGCCACGGCCGCCCTCTTGGCCACCCTGCTCACCCCGGCGGCCGCACAGGCCGCCCCGAGCGGGAGCGAACCCGCCTACTCCTACGAGGACGCCATCCGCGAGGCCGTCTGGGTGGACACCGGCCTCGACGGCGACCGTGACGGAAAGACCGACCGGGTCGCCGTCGACATCGTCCGCCCCCGCGAAACCGCCCGGCAGGGCCGCAAGATCCCGGTCATCATGGACGCCAGCCCGTACTACTCCTGCTGCGGGCGCGGCAACGAGAGCCAGAAGAAGACGTACGACGCGCAGGGCCGAGTCGCACAGATGCCGCTCTACTACGACAACTACTTCGTCCCGCGCGGCTACGCCGTCGTCGGCGTGGACCTGGCCGGAACCAATCGCTCCGACGGCTGCGTCGACGTCGGCGGCCGCTCCGACATCCAGTCCGCGAAGGCCGTCGTCGACTGGCTGAACGGCCGCGCGAAGGCCTACACGACCCGCACCGGCGCCACCCGCGCCCAGGCCGGCTGGACCAACGGACGCACCGGCATGATCGGCAAGAGCTGGGACGGCACCATCGCCAACGGCGTCGCCGCCACCGGCGTCAAGGGTCTGAAGACCATCGTCCCGATCAGCGCCATCTCCTCCTGGTACGACTACTACTTCCAGCAGGGCGCCCCCCTCTACGACTCCGGCCCCGAGTGGCTGTCGGACTACGTCGACAGCCCCGACGCCCGCGCCAAGTGCGCGGCCGTCCAGCAGAAGCTCGTCGACGGCGCACCGCGCACCGGCGACCGGACCCCGCTGTGGAGCGAGCGCGACTACGTGAAGGCCGCGCGCAAGATCAGGGCCAGCGTCTTCCTGGTCCACGGTATGCAGGACCTCAACGTCCGCATGAAGCACGTCGGCCCGTGGTGGGACGCCCTCGCGAAGAACGGCGTCGAGCGCAAGATCTGGCTGTCCCAGACCGGACACGTCGACCCCTTCGACTTCCGCCGCGGCGCATGGGTCGAGACGCTGCACCGCTGGTTCGACCACGAACTCATGGGCATCGACAACGGCATCGACCGCGAGCCCATGGCCGACATCGAGCGCGCCCCCGGCCAGTGGGACACCTCCCGGGTCTGGCCGCCCAGCGGCACCCGCACCGCCACCCTGCGCCCCGACCGGGGCACCCAGGCCGGCGTCGGCACCCTCGGCCTGCACCGCGGTCACGGCACCGCGAGCTTCACCGACGACCCGAAGCTGAGCGAGACGGACTGGGCCGCGCAGATCGACAAGCCGACACCGGAGAAAGCCGGGTTCGTCACGCGGCCGCTCACCCGGGACCTGCGCCTGTCCGGCTCCTCCGAGGTCACCGTCACCGCCACGCCCTCCACCCCGACGGCCCACCTCTCCGCCGTCCTCGTGGACCTCGGCCCCGCCACCATTCGCGACTACGCCGACGCGGGCGAAGGCATCACCACCCTCACCGAACGCACCTGCTGGGGGGCGAGCACTCCCGCGGACAGCTCCTGCTTCAAGGAGACGAGGGCGAAGACCGCCGACGTCGACTACACGGTCGTCAGCCGCGGCTGGGCCGACCTCGGCAACCACGCCTCCGACCACAAGGGTTCCCCGCTCACCCCGGGCAAGCGGTACACGATCACCCTCGATCTGGCGGCGACTGACCATGTCGTCCCGAAGGGCCACCGCCTGGCGCTGATCGTCGCGGGCACCGACCAGGGCCTCATCGACCCTCCCGCCGACAAGCCGAGGCTCACGCTGGACCTCTCCCGCACCTCGGCGCGCGTCCCGTTCGCCGGCGGAGCCGCCGCCTTCCCCCGCGCCACCACGGGTGCCGCGACCGCCACCCCCGATGCCACGTTCCTGGACGGCGTACGGGAGCCGCGCACCATCCACCGTGTCCCGGAGGGGATCCAGTGACCCGCGCAGGCGCCCTGATGACGACCACCGCGGCCCTCACGGCCTGCTTGGTCGCCGCACCGGCCCAGGCGGCCACCGATACCCCGCCCCGCACCGGCTTCGAGCAGTCGAACGGCGCCCGCTGGACCACCCAGCCCGAGGAGCAGGAGTTCCTCAAGGCCGTCGACCGGGCCGGCGGCCGCGTCTCCGTGACCCGCTTCGGCACGACGAAGCAGAACCGCCCGCTCCAACTGGTGCGGATCGGCAACCGCCAGAGCCCCGACAGGGTGCTGCTCGTCTGCAGTCAGCACGGCGACGAACCCTCCGGCCGCGAGGCCTGCCTGACCACCGTCCGCGACCTCGCCCACGCCCGCGACAGCCCCACCCGGCGCTTCCTGGACCGCACCACGGTCCTGGTCGTGCCCACCGCCAACCCGGACGGCCGGGCCGCGAACACGCGCGGCAACGGCGACGGCGTCGACATCAACCGCGACCACCTCGCCCTGCAGACCGCCGAAGGGCGCGCCCTGGCCGCCGTCATCCGCGACCAGCGCCCCGACATCGTCTACGACCTGCACGAGTACGGCGCCACACCCCGGTACTACGACAAGGACCTCTTCGACCTCTGGCCGCGCAACCTCAACACCCACGAGGCGGTCCACGAAGAGGCGCAGACCCTGTCCGAGGCGTTCGTTCGCCCCGCCGCCGACCGGGCCGGCCACTCGACCGGCACCTACGGTATCTGGACCGACCCGGAGACAGGTGAGCCGGTCAAGCAGGTCGCCGGAGACGGACAGGAGCGCATTCTGCGCAACATGTCCGGGGTGAAGCACTCCGTCGGGCTGCTCATCGAGAGCCGGGTGGACGCGCTCACCGACGCGGAGAAGGCGGACCCGGCCCTGAACAACCGTCGCCGGGTGGCCTCCCAACTCGATGCCCTCAAGGGCCTGTTCGGCTACACCGACCAGCGCCGCACCCGGCTCGAGGCGGCGACGGCCAGGGCCCGGCTCGCGGGCTGGGCCGACTCCGGTCCGGTCTACACCGGCGGCGCCGACAACGACCCGCCCGAATCGTCCGAAGTCATCCCTGACCCGCCCTGCGGCTACCGGCTCACCGCCGCCCAGTACGCCGAGGTGGGCGACGAACTCGCACTGCACGGAGTGCGCGTGCGCGAGGACGGCGAGGGCGTGCTCGTGCCCCTGCGCCAACCCCTGCGGGCGCTCGTGCCGTTGCTGCTCGACGACCGGGCCGATTACCACCTGACAGGAGGTTCATACGAAACCGCATGTTGAGAGGGGTGAAATTCCGCCACCCGTGGTAGCAGCGTTTACGGAGGGCCTACATCCTCCTCCGCTGTCCCGATGAAAGGTTCCGCCTGTGACGCAAGAACGACCAAGCGACAAGGACTCCCCGGAGGGAGCCGCGCTGCCGGGGTCGGAAGCGGGTCTGCCCGGTCAGGACCGGCCGCAGACCGATCGCATCGTCTTCGGCGTCACGGCGGTGCTCACCCTCGCCTTCGTGGTCTGGGGCGCCACCGCGACCGACTCGCTCGAAGATGTCTCCACCACGATGCTCGGCGGGCTGATGCACAACGGCGGCTGGGCGTTCATGCTCGCCGCCTCCGGCTTTGTCGTCTTCGCCCTCTGGCTCGCGATCAGCCGCTACGGACGTATCCACCTCGGCGCGGAGGGCGAGGAGCCCGAGTTCCGCACCGTGTCCTGGGTGGCGATGATGTTCAGCGCCGGCATGGGCATCGGCCTGATGTTCTACGGCGTGAGCGAGCCGCTGTCGCACTACGGCACGCCCCCGCCGGGCACCAACCCGGCCGACTCCGGCGAACGCATGGAGACGGCCATGGCCACCACTCTCTTCCACTGGACGCTCCACCCCTGGGCGATCTATGCGGTGGTCGGCCTCGCCATCGCCTACAGCACCTTCCGCAGGCGGCGCCGGCAGACCATCAGCGCCGTCTTCACGCCGCTCATCGGCAGGAAGAACGCCAACGGCGGCATGGGCCGGGCCATCGACATCCTCGCGATCATCGCGACCGTCTTCGGCTCGGCGGCCTCCCTGGGGCTCGGCGCGCTCCAGATCGGCTCCGGTGTGCAGGAGCTGAAGTGGATGGACGAGGTGAGCACCGGGCTGCTCGTCACGATCATCGCGGTGCTGACCCTGGCCTTCGTCGCGTCCGCCATCTCCGGTGTGGAGAAGGGCATCCAGTGGCTGTCCAACACCAACATGGTGCTGGCGCTGGTGCTCGCCCTGTTCGTGTTCGTGGCGGGCCCGGCCATCATCGTCCTCGACCTGCTGCCCACCTCCGTCTTCGCCTACCTCGGCGACCTGCCCCAGCTGGGCGGCCGCACCGAGGCGAGCGGCGGCGAGGGCGTGGCCGACTGGCTGGGCAGCTGGACGGTCTTCTACTGGGCGTGGTGGATCTCCTGGACGCCGTTCGTGGGCATGTTCATCGCCCGCATCAGCCGGGGCCGCACGATCCGCCAGTTCGTTGGCGGTGTCATCCTCGTGCCCAGCACGGTCAGCCTGATCTGGTTCGCGATCTTCGGCGGCTCGGCCATGAAGATGCAGGAGGAGGGGCGGCTGGGGAAGGAGGCGACCCCGGAGGGCCAGCTCTTCGACGTGCTCCAGCAGTTCCCCGTCGCCACCGCCACGAGTCTGCTGGTGATGGTCCTCGTCGGCATCTTCTTCGTCTCGGGCGCCGACGCGGCCTCGATCGTCATGGGCACCCTGTCGCAGAAGGGCGCGCTCGAACCGGGGCGGTTCGTCGTGGTGTTCTGGGGTGTGGTCACCGGCGCGGTGGCCGCGATCATGCTGCTCGTCGGCAGCGGCCAGGGCGACGCGCTGACCGGTCTGCAGAACCTCACGATTCTCGCGGCGGCACCGTTCGTCATCGTGATGATCTTCATGTGCGTCGCCCCCGCTCCACGTAGTCGATGTCCTCGGGGTCGATGTCGTCGCCCTCGTCGACCATGTCCACGTACATGGGGTCGGACTCGTCACGGAGGGCGGC
>NZ_JBEXSH010000470.1:0-6975 GCF_040613555.1 Streptomyces sp. NPDC006265 | reverse complement strand
TTCGAGCTCGCGGTGGCGGAGCTGCTGGAGCTGTACGCGACGGCCGCCAAGGGCACCGTCCCGCCGGCCGAACCGCCGGCCCTGCAGTCCGCCGAGTGCGTGATGCGTTCGGTGCGCTCGCGCAGCCCGGGCAGCCGCTCGGTGAGCGCGGTGCGGTCCGGCTCGGACTCCAGGCGCTTGAGCTCGTCGTCCAGCTCGTGCCCGTGCGCGCTGAGCCGCTCGAAGAGGCCGAGGGACTCCTTCAGAGGCTCGTCCTCGGCGACGGCCGCGTGCAGCGCTTCCTGCGTGGCCCGCATCGAGGTGCGCAGCTTCAGCCGGAGCTGGGCGAGTTCGCCCGCGGCGCCGGGCTGGGCGAAGGACTTGGCGCGCAGTGTGTGGTCCTCGACCGTGCGACGGGCCTGGGTGATACCACGGTCCACGCCGCGCTTGGTGGCGCCCACCACCTTCACCGTGGCGTACACCCCGAGCCCGAGAAAGAGCACGAAGAGCAGGGCGAAGACTGCGATCACTGCTTCCACAAGGGCTCCTCCTCAGGACGTCGCGGCGCCTCACGTCGCTCTTCAACGGTAAACGCAAAGGGCAGGTCCGGAGTTCCAGAAGAACCCCGAACCTGCCCGTAGGGGACCACCCCGAGAGCGGTCATGCCCATGGAGACCACCCCGAGAGCGGTCATGGCGGTAGGGGCCCCCGCCAGCGGTCCGTACGTCCTGGCGGCTACGCCGGAACGATGTTCACCAGCTTCGGCGCGCGCACGATCACCTTGCGGATCCCGGCGCCGCCCAGCGCGGCGACGACCTTCTCGTCCGCCAGCGCGACCTTCTCCAGCTCGTCGTCGGAGATCGACGGCGAGACCTCCAGCCGCGCCTTGACCTTGCCCTTGACCTGCACGACACAGGTCACGGTCTCGTCGACGACGTACGCCGGGTCGGCCACCGGGAAGTCCTGGTGCACCACCGAGTCCGTGTGCCCCAGCCTGCGCCACAGCTCCTCGGCGATGTGCGGGGCCAGCGGCGCGGCCATCAGCACCAGCGCCTCGGCGACCGGGCGGGACACGGCCCCGCCCTCCTTGGTCAGATGATTGTTCAGCTCGGTGACCTTGGCGATGGCGGTGTTGAACCGCATGCCCTCCAGGTCGCCGCGGACCCCGTCGATCGCCTTGTGCAGGGCGCGCAGCGTCTCTTCACCGGGCTCGGTGTCGACGACGGTCAGCTCGCCGGTCGTCTCGTCGACGATGTTGCGCCACAGCCGCTGCAGCAGCCGGAACTGCCCCACCACCGCGCGCGTGTCCCACGGCCGGGAGACGTCCAGCGGGCCCATGGCCATCTCGTACAGGCGCAGCGTATCGGCTCCGTACTCGGCGCAGATCTCGTCCGGAGTGACCGCGTTCTTCAGGGACTTGCCCATCTTCCCCAGCAGCCGGGAGACCTTCTCGCCCTGGTACCAGTACGCGCCGTCGCGCTCCTCCACCTCGGCGGCCGGCACCGCGATGCCACGGCTGTCGCGGTAGACGTAGGCCTGGATCATGCCCTGGTTGAACAGCTTGTGGAACGGCTCCGCGGAGGAGACGTGACCCAGGTCGTACAGGACCTTGGACCAGAAGCGCGCGTACAGCAGGTGCAGCACGGCGTGCTCGGCGCCGCCGACGTACAGGTCGACACCGCCGTGCGGCTGCCCCTCGCGCGGGCCCATCCAGTACTGCTCGATCTCCGGGTCGACCAGCTTCTCGGAGTTGTGCGGGTCCAGGTAGCGCAGCTCGTACCAGCAGGAACCTGCCCAGTTGGGCATGGTGTTGGTCTCGCGCCGGTATGCGCGCGGGCCACGCCCGTCACCCAGGTCCAGCGTGACGTTGACCCAGTCCTCGTTGCGCGACAGCGGGGTCTCGGGCTGGGTGTCGGCGTCGTCCGGGTCGAAGGTGCGCGGCGAGTAGTCCTCGACCTCGGGCAGCTCCAGGGGCAGCATCGACTCGGGCAGCGCGTGCGCGATGCCGTCCTCGTCGTAGACGATCGGGAAGGGCTCGCCCCAGTAGCGCTGGCGGCTGAACAGCCAGTCGCGCAGCCGGAAGTTGACGGTGCCCTCGCCGACGCCGGACCGCTCCAGCCAGTCGGTGATGCGGGCCTTGGCCCCGGCGACGTCCAGGCCGTCCAGGCTCACCTCGTCGTTCGAGGAGTTGATGATCTTCGCGTCGTACGACGAGAAGGCGTTCTCCCAGGTCGAGGTGTCCGTGCCGCGGCCGTCGGTCGGCTCGACGATGCAGTGGATCGGCAGCTCGAAGGCGCGCGCGAACTCGAAGTCGCGCTGGTCGCCGGCCGGGACGGCCATGATCGCGCCGGTGCCGTAGCCCATCAGGACGTAGTCGGCGATGAAGACCGGGACCTGCTCGCCGTTGACCGGGTTGGTGGCGTACGCGCCGATGAAGACGCCGGTCTTGTCCTTGGCCTCGGCCTGGCGCTCCACGTCGGACTTCGAGGCGGCCTGGGCGCGGTAGGCGGCGACGGCCGCACCGGGGGTCGCGTGGCCGCCGGTCCACACCTCGTGGGTGCCCTCCGGCCAGGCGGCCGGGGTGAACTTCTCGACCAGCGGGTGCTCGGGGGCCAGCACCATGTAGGTGGCGCCGAACAGGGTGTCCGGGCGGGTGGTGAAGACCGTGATGCGCTCGCCGTCGATGGGGAAGTCGACGCGGGCGCCCTCGGAGCGGCCGATCCAGTTGCGCTGCTGCAGCTTGATGGCCTCGGGCCAGTCCAGCTCCTGCAGGTCGTCCAGCAGCCGGTCGGCGTAGGCGGTGATGCGCATGTTCCACTGGCGCAGCTTGGACTTGAAGACCGGGAAGTTGCCGCGCTCGGAGCGGCCCTCGGCGGTGACCTCCTCGTTGGCCAGCACGGTGCCCAGCCCGGGGCACCAGTTGACCGGCGCGTCGGAGGCGTAGGCCAGCCGGAACTCGCCCAGGACGTCCGCCTTCTCGGCGGTGCTCAGCTCGCTCCACGCGCGCGTGTGGCCCGGTACGGCCCGCTCACCGGACTCGAACGCGGCGACCAGCTCGGCGATCGGGCGGGCCCGGCGGGCGTCGTGGTCGTACCAGGAGTTGAAGATCTGCAGGAAGATCCACTGGGTCCACTTGTAGTAGTCCGGGTCGATCGTGGCGAACGACCGGCGCTTGTCGTGGCCCAGGCCCAGCCGGCGCAGCTGGGACTTCATGTTCTCCATGTTGGCTTCGGTGGAGACGCGCGGGTGCGTGCCGGTCTGCACCGCGTACTGCTCGGCGGGCAGGCCGAAGGCGTCGAAGCCCAGGGTGTGCAGGACGTTGTGGCCGGTCATCCGCTCGAAGCGCGCGAAGACGTCCGTGGCGATGTAGCCCAGGGGGTGGCCGACGTGCAGGCCCGCACCGGAGGGGTACGGGAACATGTCCATGATGAACTTCTTGGGGCGGGCGGCGATCTCCGGGGCGCCGGCCAGGTCGCCCTTGGGGTTGGGCGCGGCGTAGGTGCCCTCGGCGTCCCAGAAGTCCTGCCAGCGTGCCTCGATCTCGGCAGCCATGGCGGCCGTGTAGCGGTGCGGCGCCGCCACCTCGGAGGTGACGGCGGGGTTCGTCTCGCTCATGATCCTCAAAGCTCCATCGATCGTCTCTGCCTGCGGCTGTCTGGTTCGAGAAACGAAAAATCCCCTCACACAGGAGGGGACGCCGCGCCGATGCCGGCCACTCGACTCGTCCGGTGGCCGGGACTGATCAGCGCGGCCCGCTAAGCAGAAGGCGTACGGCACGCATGGCGCTAGGGTACCGCAGGCCCTCAGCGCGTCGCGACGCGCTTCGAGGGACCGTCTCGGTGCCCGAAGAGCTGAACCAAGATCCAATGGTTACTTCGCGTAACAGCCGCTAAGGGGACATCGCAACAACCATATTGTCCTTTGATGACAACGCAATGCCCCAAACCTCGTACCCATCGGTATGGCTCCGCTTAGAGTTCGGCAGCGGGACCGCTGCCTTCCCGAACCGCTCGGAGTTGCCCCCATGAAGCCTCATCGCAGTAACACCTCGCCACCCCCGGTCGCCGGGATGTGGGGAGGCCGGCCGTGACGAACTACGACTCCACAGTGGACGACACGTTCGCCGACTTCCTCAACTTCGGTGTGGGCGTCCTGTCCCTCGTGTGCCTCACCTGCTCGGTGATCTGGGGCCTGGTCGCCCAGGACCGGATCCTCCTGGACACCCGCAGGCGCATCCTGGCGCAGGGCGTGCACCGGATCACGGCCGTCGCGTCGATCGTCTTCCTGCTGACGCACATCGGGGTCAAGCTGGCGCTCTCCCACACCTCGTGGGTCGCGGTGTTCATCCCCTTCGGGCTGTTCATCACCGGCGGCGACGACGAGATCATGGGGCGTTCGTTCCTCGTCGGCCTCGGCACCCTGGCCAGCATGCTCATGATCTTCGTGGGCATCACCGGCGCGCTGCGCAACCGCTTCGCGTCCCCCGCGCCCGTCGCGGCCCGCTGGCGGGCCATGCACATGCTGGCCTACCCGGCCTGGTGTGCCGCCCTGGTCCACGGCCTCTACGCGGGTCGCTCGGCCAAGCCGATCTTCGTCATCCTGTACGGCCTGTCCCTGGTCGGAGTGGCCGGCGCCCTCGCCCTGCGCGCGGCTCCGCGCCAGGTCAAGCTCAAGATCTCCGACAAGATCGCCTCGCTGATCGGGCCCGGTGAGGGCCAGGGCCGCAGGGACCTGGAGGAGAGCCGCGCCCGCGCCGGAAGCGGCGGCAGCGGCACGCTGCCCGGCTACGGGAGCCGGGAGACCCCCGCGCGCGCCATGGCGTCCCCCTCCGGACCGCTGTACGAGAAGGCGGAACGCACCTCGGCCAAGGAACCGGCGAACGGCTTCGCCGCCGCCTACCGGGCCGTCTCGGGCCCTCCCCAGGGCGGACAGGCCTTCGCGCCCGGGCCCACCACCAGCATGCAACTGCCGCTGGACATGCAGCCCACCGAGACCATCCCGACCGTGGACGGCCCCTCCAGCACCTCGGGCAACTGGCCGATCCCGTCCCCGCCACCGGTCGGCGAGGCCCCACCGTCGGCCTACGACCCGCTCCAGGACACGGGCTTCAACATCCCGCCCTACGACCCCCTGCAGGACACCGGACAAAGCGTCCCGGCCTATGGCAATCCAGGCGCCGCCGGCTACGGATCGAGTGACGTGTACGACACGGGTGAGACGAACGCCGTCTACGACACGTACTACCCGAACGACACGTACAACAGCGGTCCCGCCAATGAAACAAACCCCGGTGCGTCCTATGACTTCGACGCACCGGGATCGGGCGAACCTTGGAACACGCCTTCCGGAGGCTTTAAGTGAACGAGGCCCTGCCCGACGTACCCGAAGTCCGTGTAGTCGGTCTTCCTCAGCTCACGTCGGGCTTCGACCTTGTCGATCGGCTCGATCTGCCCATGCATCTCAAGGTGCACGGGCCGCTCGAGCCGATGGGCGGCGAGCAGCTCGCGCAACTCGCCGAACGCATCAACCTGAAGGGCCGCGGCGGCGCGGGCTTCCCCTTCCACAAGAAGCTGCGCTCGGTCGCCGATGCGGCGATCAAGCGCGGCGTCCGGCCGGTCGTCGTCGTGAACGGCAGCGAGGACGAACCGGCCTGCCGCAAGGACACGGTGCTGATCAACCGTGCCCCGCATCTGATCCTGGACGGCGCGCTGCTGTGCGCCGAGGCCCTGGGTGCCCGCACGCTCGTGGTGGGGGTCACCCGTGAGTCGACCCAGCGCTCCATGGAGGCCGCGCTCGCCGAACGCGGCCTCAGCAACGGCCGCCGCTCGGCGCTGCGCGCGCGTGTCCAGCGCAACCCGGTCCGCATGGTCACCGGTGCCGCCGCGTCGCTGATCCGCTCGATCGACGGCGGCCCGGCCATCCCGCCCGGCCGCAAGGTCAGCGCCTCGCAGAACGGCGTCGGCGGCGCCCCCACCCTGCTGTCCAACGCCGAGACCTTCGCCCAGCTCGCGATCGCCGCCCGCATCGGCCCGGAGCGCTACGGCAACACCGGCCTGTACGACGAGCCGGGCACCGTCATGCTCACGGTCTCCGGCGCGGTCGCCCGCCCCATGGTGATCGAGGTCCCGACGGGCGTGCCGCTGCGGTACGTCCTCCAGCTCGCCGGCGCCCCGCCGGTACCGCAGGGCGTGCTCACCGGCGGCTACCACGGCAAGTGGATCGACTCGGCGACGGTCAACGAGGCGGTCGTCTCCCGCAACTCCCTGGACGCGGTGGGCGGCGCACTGGGCGCCGGTGCGATTCTGCCGATCACTCAGGACACCTGCCCGCTGGGCGAGTCGCTGCGGGTGGCGCAGTGGCTGGCCGAGGAGAGCGCGGGCCAGTGCGGCCCCTGCTACCTCGGCCTGCCGGCCGCCGCACGCGGTCTGGAGGACATCCTCAACGGCGGCGGGCCGGCCGCCCTGGAGGCCCTCAAGCAGGTCGCCAAGAACGTGAAGCGGCGCGGCGCGTGCTCGCACCCGGACGGCTCCGCGATGTTCATCGAGTCGACCATCAAGGCTTTCACCGACGACCTGGCCGCCCACGTCCTCGGCAACGGCTGCGGACGGCCCGTGGAGGGCGTTCTGCCGCTCTTCGAGGGCGGTAGGGCCCCCACGGGCATCCCGGGCGGCGGAGAGTCCGAGGAGAACGGCCCCAGCCGTCAGAAGATCTATGTGGACTGGACGCTGTGCCGGGGCCATGGGCTGTGCGCGGACATCCTCCCCGAGGTGTTCCAGCTGGGCGCCGACGGCTTCCCGACCGTGGCGCAGGCGCAGGTGCCGCGGTACGCCGAGGCCAAGGCTCTACGCGCGGTGCGCCGGTGCCCGGCTCTGGCGCTGCGCCTGGAGGAGGGAAGCGCGCCGGGAGCGCCGTCCCGCAATCTCCCGGTCCTCTCCCAGGGCCGCGGCCGCCGCGCTCTCGGCCGCTGAGCACAGACACGGCGGGCCCCCTGTGGGC
>NZ_JBEXSH010000469.1:0-6993 GCF_040613555.1 Streptomyces sp. NPDC006265 | reverse complement strand
TCCTGATCGTCGGCGGGCTGGCCGTGGTGGCCGTGTCCGCCTGGTTCGCGGCGCCGCTGGCACTCCCCGTCCTCGGGGCCGTCGCGGCGGCGGCCGTCGCCGTGGAGGAGCGGTACCTGCACCGCTGAACGACGGTTTCCCCATACTCCAGGTCGGCGCCCCGGCACCGCACCTCTCTCTGTCATGCCCCTGACCAGCGTACGGATTCGCTTCCCGCACGGACGAGGAAAGGCAGCATCGCCATGTCTCCCATCCCCCGCAGGTCCCTCCTCAAAGCGGCCGCCGTCACCGGAGCCGCCGCCCAGTTCAGCTGGGCACTGGGGGCGCAGGACGCCCAGGCCGTGCCCAGAGCCGAGGCGGCCGACGCCGACCCGGTGACCCTGGACTGGCTGGAGGACGGCGGCCTCGGCGCCGCACCCGGCTCCACCGTCGGCGTGCCCTGGCCCAAGGGCGCCTACCAGAAGCACCAGACCTTCGCGCTGACGGACGCCGGCGGCAAGGCCGTGCCCGTGCAGTCCTGGCCGATCGCCTACTGGCCCGACGGGTCCCTCAAGTGGACGGCACACGCGGTCGCCTCGGGCGACGGCAAGCTCACCCTCGCCGCCGGGACGCCCGCCGCACCCGAGAAGAAGGTCACTGTCGGCAAGCGCGGCGGCACCATCGACATCTCGACCGGTGTCATCACCGCGAGGATCGGCACGTCCGGCTCCACACTCGTCAAGTCCGTCGCCCGAGGCTCCACGGAGATCGCGAGGAACGGCCGGCTCGTGCTGATCCGCCAGCCGGAGATCGAGGACGAGGACCAGGGGGCGGTCAGGACCGAGCGCTTCGACGGCGCGATCTCCAAGGTCGAGGTCGAGCAGGCGGGCCCGGTCCGCGCCGTCGTCCGCATCGACGGCAAGCACCGCAAGAGCGGCCGCAGTTGGCTGCCCTTCTCCATCAGGCTCTACTTCTACGCGGGCGCCGACTCCTTCCGCATGGTGCACACCATCACCTACGACGGCAAGCAGGAGCCGGGCAAGGCCAGTGGCGACTTCATCCGCGGCCTCGGAGTCCGCTTCTCGGTACCCCTGCGGGACGAGTCGTACGACCGCCATATCCGCATCGGCGGAGACGGCACCGGGCTGCTGCGCGAGGCCGTCAAGGGCATCACCGGACTGCGCCGGGACCCTGGAGCGGCCGTTCAGGCCGCCCAGTTCGAGGGCAAGAAGCTGCCCGACCCCGCCACCTGGGACCAGCGGGTGACGACCCGGCTGCAGTACATCCCCGAGTGGGGCGACTACACCCTCTCGCAGCTGTCCGCCGACGGCTTCACGCTGCGCAAGCGCACCAAGAAGGGGCACGGCTGGGTCGCCGCGGGCGGCGGCCGGCGCGCCTCCGGGTTCGGCTACGTCGGCGGGGCGAGCGGTGGGTTCTCCTTCGGGCTGCGCGACTTCTGGGAGAAGTTCCCCGCCCAGCTCGACATCCGGGACGCCCAGACCGACGAGGCCGAGGTGACCCTCTGGCTCTGGTCGCCCGAGGCGCAGCCCATGGACATGCGCTTCTACCACGACGGCATGGGCCAGGACACCTTCCCGGAGCAGCTCGAAGGCCTCAACATCACCTACGAGGACTACGAGCCGGAGTTCGGCACCCCGTACGGCATCGCCCGCACCTCCGAACTCCTCTTCTGGGCCAACGAATCGACCCCGAGCCCCGACCGGTTCGCCGAGCAGGTCGAGGCCGTCCGCGTCCTGCCACAGCTGGCCGCCCCGCCCAAGCAGCTCATCAGGGCCAAAGTCTTCGGACCGAACCTGTACTCCGAGCCCGACCGCTCCACCCCGGCCAAGGCGAAGATCGAGGACCACCTCGACTTCCTCTTCACCTACTACAAGGACCAGGTGGAGCAGCGCCGCTGGTACGGCTTCTGGGACTACGGCGACATCATGCACACCTACGACACGTTCCGGCACCAGTGGCGGTACGACATCGGCGGCTACGCCTGGGACAACTCCGAGCTGTCGCCGGACCTGTGGCTCTGGTTCGCCTACCTGCGCTCCGGCCGCACCGACATCTTCCGCTTCGCCGAGGCGATGACCCGGCACACCGGCGAGGTCGACGTCTACCACCTGGGCAAATGGGCGGGCCTGGGCACCCGGCACGGGGTGCAGCACTTCGCCGACAGCGCCAAGCAGCAGCGCATCGCCAACACCACCTACCGGCGCTACTACTACTTCCTCACGGCGGACGAACGCGTCGGCGACCTCATGCACGCCAACGTCGACTCCGACGAGACGTTCCTCGCCCTCGACCCGCTCCGCAAGATCCGCACCGAGCCGTACACCCCCGACCGGCACGCCCTGTCGATCGGCTTCGGCACGGACTGGAGCGGCCTGGTGTCGGCCTGGCTGACGGAGTGGGAGCGCAAGGGCCCCAAGTGGGAGAAGGCCAAGGCCCGCGTGCTGTCCACGATGGAGACCATCGCCGCCCAGCCCAACGGCTTCGTCCAGGGCAGCGGCCTGTACGACCTCGACACCGGCAAATTCGCCGTCGCCGGGACGGCCAAGGTGGAGGTCTCGCACCTCTCGGCCGTCTTCGGCCTCAACGAGCTGTGCGCCGAACTCATCGATCTGGTCGACATGCCGAAGTTCAACGAGGCGTACTTCGACTACTGCCGCTACTTCAACGCCACCAAGGCCGAGCAGGCGGCACGCTACGGCTCCAACTTCGGTTCCCTGCTGCTCTTCCAGGGCCACTCGCGACTCGACGCGTACGCGGCCGTCAAGACCGGCGACGAGAAGCTCGCCAAGCGAGCCTGGGAGAAGTTCTACAACTCCGACGGCTACAAGGAGTCCGCGCCCTGGCGGACGGAGAAGCTGAGCGGCCCGGTCGCGCTGGTGCCGGGCAGCGAGGCCACCTGGGTGTCCACCAACGACACCGCGCTGTACGGCCTCGCAGCCATCGAGAACCTGGCCCTGCTCGGCGACAGGATGCCGTAGCGGAAGCCGGAAGCGCGGTTGCCGGTGGCGCCACCGGCAACCGCTCGTCCTAGTCGATGATCTGGTTGAAGAACAGCACGGCGGGGGCCAGCACCCCGCCCCCGACGCTCACCGCGACCGGCCACACGTGGCCGGCCAGCGCCGCCAGGACGGTGGCACCGATGCCGACCAGGGCCGCCAGCAGGAAGACGATCGCGGCGCGCTGACTGAGAAGCGGTCCGTCCCGGCCGGGCCCACGGCGGTCGGCCTGTGCCACCTCGGTGCCCCCTAGCCGGCGCTGCGAACGGGCTCGTGCGCCCGGCGCCGCACCGGCACGCGAGGGGCACCCTGGCCCGGCACGTCCCAGGGATCCTGCGCGGGACGCAGGAGTTCGAAGCGGACACCCCCGCCGTCACCGTCCGTCCGGATACCGTGCACGGCGGGCTCGGGCAGGCTGTTGTAGTGGAACGGCGTCGAGAAGTAGTAGGCGCCGGTGTCCGGGACGGTGATGAGGTCACCGGGTTCCAGCAGCGGCAGCGCACGGTCACGCGCCAGCAGGTCCCCGGCGAAACAGGCCGGCCCCGCGATGTCCTGGCGGACCGGCCCGCCCCGCTTGGCCCTGCCGCTCGGCTCGTGCGCCTCGATGCGCAAGGGCCAGGCGTCGGGGTTGAACACCGTCCGGGTGGCCACCTGCACACCGGCGTGGGTGACCGCGATCGGCCGGCCGCCCATGCTCTTGGTGTACTCGACGTACGCGGCGGTGAAACCGTTCTTGGCCAGGACGGAGCGCCCGAACTCGGTGACGATCCCGTACCGGCCGGAGAACAGGGCGGGAGCCTGTGCCCGCAACTGCCGGACGTAGGTGTCGAACGTCGGTGTGGTCTCGTCGTCGGCGAAGTTCACGGGCAGTCCGCCGCCGATGTCGATGCCGACGATCTGGCGCCGTCCGAGCGAGGCGTTGACCTCCTCGGCGAACGCCACGGCCCGCGCGACCCCGCCGGCCATGAGGTCGAGCGGGCAGCCCTGTGAACCGGCGTGTGTGTGCACCCAGGTGAGCCACGGGTGGTCGTGGTAGGCGCGCAGCAGCCGCTGCCGGCTTCCCAGGTCCGCCAGGGGCACGCCGAACTTCGATGTGCTCGTCGCCGTGCTCATCGCGGCGATGCTGCCGCCGCCGAGCTGGGAGTTGACGCGCACTCCGATCCGCGAGACCGGGACACCGTCGCCGACGGCCCGGTCGATCCTCGCCAGTTCCTGGTAGTTGTCCACGTTGACGGTCACCCCCAGGCCGAGGGCGTGCCGCAGTTCGGCCTCCGTCTTGGCCGGAGAGTCGAAGACGATCCGCTCCGGCGCGAACCCGGCGGCCAGCGCGCGGGCCAGCTCGCCCGCGGTGGCCACCTCGCAGCCCATGCCGAGCCGCCGCAGTTCCGCCAGCACCGGCACCAGACAGTTCGCCTTGGCCGCGAACGCGTGCAGGACACCGGGGGAGGAGGGGAAAGCGCTGTGCAGGGACGCGACGGTGGCCGCGACGCCGTCCAGGTCGACGAAAGCGGCCAGGGGGGACCGCTCGGCATCCAGCAGTCCCTGTCGCACCGCCTCCTGGAGGATCCGTTCACGTCGGTCGGCGGCGGCAGTCAGTCCGGTCATGGTGTGCCCTTCCGGTGTCGTAGGCGCGGCGCCCCGGCCGGCCCGGGGTGGACCACCAGGCTGCTGGCCGCACCCGGCCGGTGTCTTCGTCGAATCCTGAAAGACGCCGGCCGCACGGACGACGGTCTGCGGCGACAACTCGCCTGCCGGGCGGAGGCGTTGTCCGATGCGACAACAGGTGAGCCCCCTGGATGGTGGCCGCGGCCAAACGACGGACCGCCTGCGTGGCCGAGCCTCTGCAGGTGTTCAGGGGCGCGTGCCGTCGGACGGGGCGGTCAGAGGCGGGTGCCGTCGGCCTCGCCGCCCAGACGCAACTGCACCTGGGCCAGCAGCCGGGCGTCGGGGCTGTCCAGGTCCAGCCCGGACACCTGCGTGATGCGGCGCAACCGGTAGCGCAGACTGTTGGAATGCACGCCCAGGGCGCGCGAGGCGGCGGACACGTCACCGAAGTGGTCGAGGTAGGCGCGCAGGGTCTCCACCAGGCAACTGCCGCTGTGGCCGGCGTCGAACTCCCGCAGCCGGGCCACCGATGTCCGCGCCGGCAGAGCCAACTCGCGCAGGGCGTCGACGACCTGGAGGATGCCCACGGTGTCCGCGACGTCCTCGCTGCGCGCCACGGTGTGCGGCCTGCCGGACGCGATGAGCGCCTGCAGGGCCTGCTCTGCCGACCTGCGGGATTCGGGCGCCCGTGCCAGGCCGGGGACCACGTCACCGAGCCCTGCCTTCACCGGCGCGCCGATCGTCGCCGACAGCTGCTCGGCCAGGGCGTTCCCGAGCCGTCTCACCTGGGCGTCGGCCCGCCGCGGGTCGCGTTCCAGCCCACTCACCAGCACCAGGGTCCTGCCGCCCGCCGGGACCACCACGACCCGGTGGCCGAGGGCCGCGCAGTGCAAGGTCAGCAGGCCGTGGAGCCCGGCCGGTTCCTCGCCCGAGGGGCGGCCGGTGCCGGTCCCCACCGCCAGAACGGCGCAGGGCTCCCCAGGCGGCAGCCAGGCCCGCTCCGCGAGCACCTCGACCGATCCGCGGTCCTCCAGCAGCGCCCGGGCCGCGTCCTCCACCAGCCGGCCGTCGGAGCTGTGGGTGCGGTGGTGGAGCAGATGGGCGGCGGCGGCCCGGACCGCCCCGCGCAGCGTCTCCGCGGCGTTCGGCGACAGCGGACGGCCGGCCACCGCCGCCACCCAGAGTGACCCGAGCGCCTCTCCGCCCGCCCGCACGGCACCGACCAGACGCTCCGGATCCTGTCCTCGGGCGGGCCGGTGCAGCACGTCGTCCGCACCCCACAGCGCCTGGAAGAACCCCGCCTCCCGCATGGCCGCCACCCGCCATGGCGGCACACGGCGGCCGAGAATGGTCAGCCGGCGCATCTCGTCCACGTTCTCCTCCGTGGAGGAGTAGGCCAGCACCCGCGACTCCGTGTCCTCGATCGTCACCGAGCCTCCCACCAGGGCGGCCACCGCGTCGGCCAGCGAGTCCAGGTCGCCCAGGCGCACCTCGCCGGCCGTGGGCGCCAAAGGCGCGCCCGCCGCAGCCAGCCCCGCCCTCAGCACCCCCACCAGCTGTGCCCACGTGCACCAGGCGGTGCGGAAGAGTACCGCCGTGCCGCTCTCCTCCGCGGCCGCCTGCAACGCCCGCGCGGTGGACTCAGGCCGGCCCGGACCGAACACGACGCCCGCCGCACCTGCCTCACCGGCCCGGCGCACCACGTCGACCGCGTAGGCGGAACGCGGGTCCACGCCGACCGCGAGCAGTAACTCCCGCGCCCGGATCACCGGTTCCAGGGCGTCCAGCACATGGACACCGGTGACCTTCGTCCGCAGCCCCGCCGGGGCCGTGTGCAACTCCACGGCTCCCGCCCCCACCACCGAGAGCAGACGCTCCAGCGTCCCCTCTTCCTCGGCGCCCGGGCCCCGGCCCGACGATTCCACCAGGTCCGTCACGGTGCCTCCCCGTCCCAGCCCGACCATGCCGCCGTGGGGCGGCCGGTTCGGAGACCACGTATGACATCACGGGCCCGGTCCGCCGTCGAGAGGCCTTCAGGGCACACGAAGGCGCCGACGGCGCGAACCGCGGGGCGCCGAACGCCCCCCAGCTCATCGTCAGTTCATCCTTCCCAGGACCTCCCGCATCCGCCGGACGTCCCGGATCCGCTGCTCGTACGTCGCCCCCAGCGCCAGCAGCAGGAGGCCGGCCAGGGCGGGAGGCGCCCAGCGGGGGAGGGCCCCCGTCACCTGCACGACGTACGGGGCGAGTTCGTGCAGCGTGACCAGGGCCAGCACCGCGCCGCCGAGCACCAGCGGCGCCCGGAGGTGGTGCCGGGCACCCAGCAGGGTGACCAGCAGCGCCGCTACGCCCAGCAGCAGCGGGCGCGTCCAGTGCGGATCGGCCCAGGCCG
>NZ_JBEXSH010000468.1:0-7017 GCF_040613555.1 Streptomyces sp. NPDC006265 | reverse complement strand
TGCCAGAAGACATCGAAGGCGGCGCGGGCGTCCTCGGGGGTGGGGCGGGTGCAGTCGGCCGGCAGTTCCCGGACCCGCCGCAGCGAGCGGTGTCCCGCGAGCCGTGCGGGCGGCCTCGTCCGCGACCGGATTCCCGTCCGGGGCGTCCGGGCCGATTCCGAACGCTGGGTGGACTTCGGCCGTGTACGGGGGAGAGACGTGGGAAAGCAGAGAGGAACAGAACGTCGGATCAAGGCGGGAGAGGACGGGCCGACGGCCCGCCCGGCAGGTGAACGCGGGCGCGGTCGACGCCGGCGGAGTCTTCGACGTGGTGTGCGCGGCAGTGGTCGCGGCATCACCGGACTCTTTCGAAATAAACCGGAACTGACTGAGATCTTGTGTCGTTGCAGGTAACGAGAGGGCCTATTCACCTGAACGGAGGTACGCCGCAGTAGAGGGTGACGACATCCGTCCGGGCGAGATATGTTCGGTGAGAGGGAAAGCCGCAGGCCACACCTCTCAAATCCGAATGCCGTGCTGTGGGTTTTTTCTTCATCACTCGCGACGGTGGAGTGGAGATCTCGCTCACGGGGGAGGAGGTGGAAGTCACCGAGTCCGAGGTTCCGGGACTCACCGGAGCCTGGTGCAAAAGGGAGACGCTCCGCACCGAAGCGGAGCGATCCGGGAACGGAGTTCTGCGTGGACATCGTCGTCAAGGGCCGCAAGACCGAGGTGCCCGAGCGGTTCCGGAAGCACGTGGCCGAGAAGCTGAAGCTGGAGAAGATCCAGAAGCTCGATGGCAAGGTGATCAGCCTCGACGTCGAGGTGTCCAAGGAGCCCAACCCCCGGCAGGCCGACCGTTGCGACCGAGTGGAGATCACGCTCCGCTCCCGCGGTCCGGTGATCCGGGCGGAGGCAGCGGCGAGCGATCCGTACGCGGCGCTCGACCTGGCGGCGGAAAAGCTGGAAGCCCGGCTGCGCAGGCAGCACGACAAGCGGTACTCGCGCCGTGGCGCGCGCCGGATCCCGGCCGCCGAGGTCGCCGACCACGTCCCGGGCGTGGCGACGCTCAACGGAAACGGCCTGGTGCCGGCTCCCGAGGAGGAGCCCGAGGCCGTACCCACGAAGAAGATCGGCTCGCTGGAAGTGCAGGGTGACGGCCCCATCGTCGTCCGTGAGAAGACCCACGTCGCAGCACCCATGACTCTCGACCAGGCTCTCTACGAGATGGAACTGGTCGGGCACGACTTCTACCTGTTCGTCGACTCCGAGACCAAGGAACCGAGTGTCGTCTACCGACGGCACGCCTACGACTACGGCGTGATCCACCTCAGTACGGACACGATGGTCACGCAGGCGCACTCCCCGGACGCGGGCGGTGCGCTCGGCGGCTGACCATGCCGGGTGACAGCGGAACAGGTGCCCCTGGAGCGCGTGTGCGCCCCCAGGGGCACCCCCGTGCGACCATTTCGCGCCCCGCTCCGGCACCCCGGTGCCGCCCGGGCATGAAATCATGGTGGCCACGGCCCAACCGGTGGGTCGTTGCTCTGGGTTGGCGATGGCTCAGGACCTCAGGCCGCAGCCTTCAGGGGGAGGAACGATGGCGGACAGCTTCGGACCGATGCGTGACGAGGATGCCGGCGACGGCGTCGTCGGCATGGGCCCGGACTCGGGGACTCCACGCAAGGAACCGATCAGAGTCCTTGTGGTGGACGACCACGCCCTGTTCCGCCGTGGTCTGGAGATCGTGCTCGCGGCCGAGGAGGACATCCAGGTCGTCGGGGAGGCGGGCGACGGCGCCGAGGCCGTCGAGAAGGCTGCCGACCTGCTGCCCGACATCGTCCTGATGGACGTGCGGATGCCCAAGCGGGGCGGGATCGAGGCGTGCACCTCCATCAAGGAGGTGGCACCCAGCGCCAAGATCATCATGCTGACGATCAGCGACGAGGAAGCCGATCTCTACGACGCCATCAAGGCGGGTGCGACCGGTTATCTCCTCAAGGAGATCTCCACGGACGAGGTGGCGACCGCCATTCGCGCGGTGGCCGACGGGCAGTCGCAGATCAGCCCGTCCATGGCGTCGAAACTCCTCACCGAGTTCAAGTCGATGATCCAGCGCACGGACGAACGCCGACTGGTGCCCGCTCCGCGCCTGACCGACCGCGAACTGGAAGTCCTCAAGCTGGTCGCCACGGGAATGAACAACCGTGACATCGCCAAGGAGTTGTTCATCTCCGAGAACACCGTGAAGAACCACGTCCGCAACATCCTGGAGAAGCTGCAGCTGCACTCCAGGATGGAAGCGGTGGTGTACGCGATGCGGGAGAAGATCCTCGAGATCCGCTAGGGCCCGGCCTGGGTCACGGCCCACGGTGGGGCCAGGGCCCCGGTCTCGGCCAGGGCCCGCGGTCTCAGCCGAGAAGGCGGGCGAGTTCCTTCGTCAGAGGCTCGCGCAGCTCAGGCGCGTCGACCCGCTCCACGCGGACGTTCGTGCAGTCCACCCAGGTCGCCGCCTCCGCCAGGGCCTGGGCGACCGCCGGCACGGCCTTCGGGCCGTCGAGCGTGACCTGCTTGGCCACCAGCGTGCGGCCCTCGCGGGCCGGGTCCACGCGGCCGACGAGACGCCCGCCGGCCAGCACCGGCATCGCGAAGTAGCCGTACACACGCTTCTGTCTGGGCACGTAGGCCTCAAGGCGGTGTGTGAAGCCGAAGATCCGCTCCGTGCGCGCCCGCTCCCAGATCAGGGAGTCGAAGGGGGACAGGAGCGTGGTGCGGTGGCGGCCGCGCGGCGACGTCTCGAGGGCCGCGGGGTCGGCCCAGGCCGGCTTGCCCCAGCCCTCGACCGAGACCGGGACCAGACCCGAGTCCGCGATCACCGCGTCGACCTGCTCGCCCTTGAGCCGGTGGTAGTCGGCGATGTCCGCACGGGTGCCGACCCCGAGGGAACGGCCCGCCAGGCTGACCAGGCGGCGCAGGCACTCGGTGTCGTCCAGCCCGTCGTGCAGCAGCTCCTCCGGGACGGCGCGCTCGGCGAGGTCGTAGAGGCGCTTCCAGCCGCGGCGCTCCACGCAGACCACCTCGCCGTACATCAGGGCGCGTTCGACGGCGACCTTGGAGCCGGACCAGTCCCACCAGTCGCTCGTCCTCTTCGCGCCGCCCAACTCCGTCGCGGTGAGAGGGCCTTCGGCGTGGAGCTGCTTGATGACCTGGTCGTAGGCGCCGTCGGGCAGCTCGTGGTTCCAGTGCGGGCGGTTGCGGTAGGCGCGGCGGCGGAAGGCGAAGTGGGGCCACTCCTCGATGGGGAGGATGCAGGCGGCGTGGGACCAGTACTCGAAGGAGTGCGCGTCCTGCCAGTAGGCGTCCTCGACCGTCTTGCGGCCCACCGCGCCCAGGCGGGCGTAGGGCACGAGTTCGTGGGAGCGGGCCAGGACCGAGATGGTGTCGAGCTGTATCGCGCCCAGGTGGCGGAGGATGCCACGGACGCCGGAACGGCGGTCGGGCGCGCCGAGGAAGCCTTGGGCGCGGAGCGCGATTCTGCGGGCCTCGTCGGCGGTGAGGTCTGCGATGGGGCGCGGGGTGGTCATGGCCGCAGAGTAGGGGGTGGGACTGACAACGGGGCGTGACCTGCGGGTCTGCCCGGGCGGCCGGGCCGGTCAGGGCGCCGGCAGGTACGGCGCCGTGGACGGGAGGCCCATGTCCGAGGGGAGCAGGGAGCCCACCCAGGTGTCCCGGCGTACTCCCTTGTTGTTCGTCGCGGAGCGCAGCCTGCCCTCGATCGTGAAGCCCGCCCGTTCCGCCACCGCGCGGGAAGCCCGGTTGCCGACCTCCGCGCGCCACTCGATGCGGTCCAGCGCGGCGTGGGTGAACGACCAGCGGCAGGCGGCGAGGGCCGCCTCGGTGACGTAGCCGTTGGCACGGTGCTCCTTCGCGGCCCAGAAGCCGATCTCGCCCATGCCCAGGGCGCGCATGGTGATGCCGAGCATGCCCGCCAGCTCTCCGGAGCGCGGGAAGAAGCCGAAGGCGAACATGGAGCCGTCCGCCCAGCCGTCCGGCACCAGTTGCTCCGTGAAGCTCCGGGCGTGCTCGCGCAGGTAGGGCGAGGGGATCGTGGTCCAGCGCCGGATGTCGGGGTCCTGGCAGGCGTCGTACACCGCGTCGGTGTCCTGGGGGCCGACCGTGCGCAGCAGGAGGCGGTCCGTGGTGAGGGTGACGGGGTCCATCGGCCGATTCTGCTCGGAGGCCGTTCCCGATGCCAGATGTTTGCCGTCGGTGAAGAGATGGTCACGCGTTGTGCAATTCGGTGGTGAGGTGCGGCACCATCCGAGGGCGCCGCCCGTTGTCCCCTTTGAAGCAGACGTGAATCAGAATTGAAGCAGCGGGCGGTCGCCGTCACGGCAGGCCCTCCCGGCGCGGTGGGGTCCTCGCATACGATGGCCGTTGCTCAGTAAGTCAAGTGGCAACCGACCGTCCCAGGCCCGACCGGCAAGGAGACCAACCCCCGTGTCCGTCCTCTCGAAGATCATGCGTGCAGGCGAAGGCAAGATCCTGCGCAAGCTGCACCGCATCGCGGACCAGGTCAACTCCATCGAAGAGGACTTCGTCGACCTCTCCGACGCCGAGCTGCGCGCCCTCACCGATGAGTACAAGCAGCGCTACGCCGACGGCGAGACCCTGGACGACCTGCTGCCCGAGGCTTTCGCCACCGTCCGCGAGGCCGCCAAGCGCGTCCTTGGTCAGCGTCACTACGACGTGCAGATGATGGGTGGCGCGGCCCTGCACATGGGTTACGTGGCCGAGATGAAGACCGGTGAGGGCAAGACCCTCGTCGGCACCCTGCCGGCGTATCTGAACGCCCTGTCCGGCAAGGGCGTCCACATCATCACGGTCAACGACTACCTGGCCGAGCGCGACTCCGAGATGATGGGCCGCGTCCACCGGTTCCTGGGCCTCGAGGTCGGCTGCATCCTCGCCAACATGACGCCGGCTCAGCGCCGCGAGCAGTACGCCTGCGACATCACGTACGGCACGAACAACGAGTTCGGCTTCGACTACCTGCGCGACAACATGGCGTGGTCCCAGGACGAGCTCGTCCAGCGTGGCCACAACTTCGCCATCGTCGACGAGGTCGACTCCATCCTCATCGACGAGGCCCGTACGCCGCTGATCATCTCCGGTCCGGCCGACCAGGCCACCAAGTGGTACGGGGACTTCGCCAAGCTGGTCAAGCGCCTCAAGCGCGGCGAGGCCGGCCAGCCGCTCAAGGGTCTTGAGGAGACCGGCGACTACGACGTCGACGAGAAGAAGCGCACGGTCGCCATCCACGAGTCCGGTGTCGCCAAGGTCGAGGACTGGCTGGGCATCGACAACCTCTACGAGTCGGTGAACACCCCGCTGGTGGGCTACCTGAACAACGCCATCAAGGCCAAGGAGCTCTTCAAGAAGGACAAGGACTACGTCATCATCGACGACGAGGTCATGATCGTCGACGAGCACACCGGACGTATCCTCGCGGGCCGCCGCTACAACGAGGGCATGCACCAGGCGATCGAGGCCAAGGAAGCGGTGCCGATCAAGGACGAGAACCAGACGCTCGCCACGATCACCCTCCAGAACTTCTTCCGCCTCTACAAGCGCCATGACCACAACGAAAAGGAACAGCCCGGCCTCTGCGGCATGACCGGTACGGCCATGACCGAGGCCGCCGAGTTCCACCAGATCTACAAGCTCGGCGTGGTGCCCATCCCGACGAACCGGCCGATGGTCCGCAACGACCAGTCGGACCTGATCTACCGGACCGAGGTCGCCAAGTTCGAGGCGGTCGTCGACGACATCGAGGAGAAGCACCGCAAGGGCCAGCCGATCCTGGTCGGCACGACCTCCGTCGAGAAGTCCGAGTACCTCTCGCAGCAGCTCAGCAAGCGCGGCATCCAGCACGAGGTGCTCAACGCCAAGCAGCACGACCGGGAGGCGACGATCGTCGCCCAGGCCGGCCGCAAGGGCGCCGTCACGGTGGCCACCAACATGGCCGGCCGTGGTACGGACATCAAGCTCGGCGGCAGCCCGGAGGACCTCGCCGAAGCGGAGCTGCGCCAGCGCGGCCTCGACCCCGAGGAGCACATCGAGGAGTGGGCGCACGCCCTGCCCGAGGCGCTCGAGCGGGCCGAGAAGGCCGTCCAGAACGAGAAGGACGAGGTCGAGAAGCTCGGCGGGCTCTACGTGCTGGGCACCGAGCGGCACGAGTCGCGGCGCATCGACAACCAGCTGCGCGGACGTTCCGGCCGTCAGGGCGACCCGGGCGAGTCCCGCTTCTACCTCTCCCTCGGCGATGACCTGATGCGCCTGTTCAAGGCCCAGATGGTCGAGCGCGTGATGTCGATGGCGAACGTCCCGGACGACGTGCCGATCGAGAACAAGATGGTCACGCGCGCGATCGCCTCCGCCCAGTCGCAGGTCGAGCAGCAGAACTTCGAAACGCGTAAGAACGTCCTGAAGTACGACGAGGTCCTCAACCGCCAGCGTGAGGTCATCTACGGCGAGCGCCGCCGCGTCCTGGAGGGCGAGGACCTGCACGAGCAGGTGCAGCACTTCATGGACGACACCATCGACGCCTACATTCAGGCCGAGACCGCCGAGGGCTTCCCGGAGGACTGGGACCTCGACCGGCTGTGGGGCGCCTTCAAGCAGCTCTACCCGTGCGACGTCACCGTCGAGGAGCTGGAGGAGGCGGCCGGCGACCGCGCCGGGCTGACCGCCGAGTTCATCGGCGACTCCATCAAGGACGACATCCACGACCAGTACGCGGCGCGTGAGGCGCAGCTCGGCTCCGAGATCATGCGTGAGCTGGAGCGCCGGGTCGTGCTGTCGGTCCTGGACCGCAAGTGGCGCGAGCACCTCTACGAGATGGACTACCTCCAGGAGGGCATCGGCCTGCGCGCCATGGCACAGAAGGACCCGCTGGTCGAGTACCAGCGCGAGGGTCTCCACCTCGAGGATGATCTTCGCGGCGCGGGCCTGCTCCAGCAGCTCCTGCGCGATGGA
>NZ_JBEXSH010000467.1:0-7023 GCF_040613555.1 Streptomyces sp. NPDC006265 | reverse complement strand
GCCCTCGACGGGTTCGCCGTCGACCTCGGCCGGGCCGGTCCAGCCCTTGGGGGTGCGCAGCACGATCACCGGCCAGTGCGGGCGCTCGGCCACGCCGTCCTCGCGGGCGGCGCGCTGTGCGGCGGCGATGCGGTCGAGCGCGGTGTCCATGGCCTCGGCCATGGCGCGGTGGACGGTGGCCGGATCGTCGCCGGCGACGTGGATCGGCTCGTGGCCGTAGCCGCGCAGCAGCGCGTCGAGCTCCTCCTCGGGAAGGCGGGACAGCACGGTCGGGTTGGCGATCTTGTAGCCGTTGAGGTGCAGGATCGGCAGGACGGCACCGTCGTGGACGGGGTCGAGGAACTTGTTCGCGTGCCAGGACCCGGCCAGCGGGCCGGTCTCCGCCTCGCCGTCGCCGATCACGCAGGCCACCAGCAGGCCCGGGCTGTCGAGGGCGGCGCCGTAGGCGTGGGCGAGGGAGTAGCCGAGTTCGCCGCCCTCGTGGATCGAGCCGGGCACCTCCGGGGCGACGTGGCTGGGCACGCCGCCGGGGAAGGAGAACTGCCGCATCAGCAGCTCCATGCCCCGCGCGTCCCGGGAGGCGTCCGGGTACTTCTCGCTGTAGCTGCCCTCCAGCCAGGAGTTGGCGAGGACCGACGGACCGCCGTGGCCGGGGCCCCAGATGCACAGGGCGTCGAGCTCACGCGCCTTGATCACCCGGTTGAGGTGGGTGTGGACGAGGTTCAGCCCGGGTGAGGTGCCCCAGTGGCCGAGCAGCCGCGGCTTGATGTGCTCGGGCCGCAACGGCTCGGTGAGCAGGGGGTTCGCCAACAGGTAGATCTGACCGGCCGCCAGGTAGTTGGCGGCCCGCCAGTGGG
Source organism: Streptomyces sp. NPDC006265 (assembly GCF_040613555.1). Classification (NCBI taxonomy): domain Bacteria; kingdom Bacillati; phylum Actinomycetota; class Actinomycetes; order Kitasatosporales; family Streptomycetaceae; genus Streptomyces; species Streptomyces sp. NPDC006265. The sequence goes on along the minus strand of NZ_JBEXSH010000467.1, from coordinate 6,166 downwards.
CGTCCAGCGTGCGCAGTTCCTCGTCGGTTAGTGCGGTCCTGCTGTCCTGGCGCGGGGCCTCGGGCATGGGTGACTCCCTGGGTTCTGCGGGCGGCCTCAGGAGGAGTACCAGTTTGTTCCGGTTCGATGCCAGGCGCCTCTCGGCCACGCTTCGCCGGCCGTGCGGTCCCGGCCGCAGATCCCGTGACCACGGGGTCGCCCACCCGGGCGACCCCGTACCCGCTCTACGGCAGTGCGACGGAGTGCACTGCCCTCACGGCGTCGGCCGCGGTCGCGGTCGCCGGGCCGAGGACGTCGGTGCCGGGCGTCGTGGCCGCCTCGTGAACGCCGGGATCGGTCTCCTCGCAGCAGCCGACCTGCGCGGACCTCGGCTCGTAGCGCTCCTGCGGCAGATCCCGGGGCTCGGTGTCCGGCGGCACCGGCGGGACGTCGTCGTGCGGTCGCCGCGTGCGCTGCCCACGGTTCTCCCGCGGAGCGTCCTCGGCCCGCTTCCGCCGGGACTCCCCCGAGCCTCCGGGCGCGGCGGCCGGTTCCAGCGCCCAGCGTTGCGCCTCGGACCCGTCGCGCCCGGTGACGATCACGTCCCGGCCCTTGCCGGGGGCGACGGCCAGCCCCTTGCCGCCGCGGGGCAGGAGTTCGCCGCGCACGGTCAGGTCGTAGCGGACGACTCCGGCGTGCACGAGGCAGCCGGCCAGGACGACCGAGCCCTCGGCCGTGTCCGAGCCCAGGCACAGGGTGGAGTCGGCGGCGCTGCGCAGCACGCCGTCGTCCTGGTACGACCACTGCTGGGACCCACCCGCGGAGCAGGCGGCCAGCACGATGCGGGCGTCCACCAGGATCCGCCCGCCCAGGATGTCGAGGCACCGGCTGTCGTCGAGGTTGCGCAGCCGCACCCGGGCCACTTCGGCGGGGCTGCCGACGGAGGCGGCCGACGGGGAACCGGCGGACGAGGACCGTGTGGAGTCGGGTCCCACGGCCGAGGCGCCCGCACTGTCCGGGTCGACGGAGTGACCGCTGACCGCGCCCCAGGTGACCTGCGGATCGACGGTGCCGCTCTCCTCCGTCCAGCCCCGGGCGGCGAGCAGGGTCGCGAGCAGCACGAGGGAGGTCACCCCGATCGCGGCGGCCAGCGCCTTGGTGTGCCTTCTCGGCGGCAGCTCGCGGGACCGGAGGCGATGGCGTCCGCCCGCGGGCAGGGTACCCCGCGCCTCGCCGCGGCCCGGCCGTGATTCCAGGTAGCGGCGGGCGCCCCAGCCGAGCACCGTCTCCACGAGCAGGTCTTCCAGACCGCCCTCGAAATGACTGAGCTGTTCGGCGGCGTGACGGCAGAAGCGGCAGGCCATGAGATGCCGCTGCACATCCGGCAGCAGCGCCCCGCCGCGGCGCATGGGAACGTCCAGCAGGCGGTTGTAGTAGCGGCATTCCCGCGTCGGTGCGAGTTCCCGGTGCGCGCGTACACACCCGGTGCGGAATTGTTCGCGCGCCTGCTCCAGGGCGGTCGACGCGGTGGCGGCATCCACCCCGAGCAGACCGGCCGGTACGGATATGGACTCGGCCTCGACCTCCGTGTGCCAGAGCAGGCATTGGGAAGCCCCCGGAAGGCCCCGGAAAGCACGCTCCGCGAGGCGCCGCCTTTCGGGTGTCTCCGGCCGGGCGGCCCGCAGACCCCGGGCGCCGACGGTTTTGCGGAGTTCCGGCAGGACTGTGGAAATGCCGTCGTCGGCGGCCCACTCCCCGACCGTCTCCCGGACGGCCGTGAGCAGCCGCGGACGCAGGGCGCCGCCGCCCGGCCGGGCCAGTTCCCTGCGGAAGGCGGCGGCCGCCGCCATCGACGCGGAGTCCTCCGAGGACGCGAGGCAGATGACGGCGTATTCGTAGACCGCGCGCCAGTGCCTCGCCAGCAACAGCGCGACGGCACGCGGCCCTTCGGCGGGTTCGCCGACCCGGGCGAGAAGATTGCGATCGGACTCCGCGGGCCCCGCTCCGGGTCGTGGCGGGTACGGCGGGCGTGGGGGGTTGGGGGATTGCACGGAACCATTTCCTTCCAGCCGCAGAACGGCATGCGAATTGCGCGTCCGTCGGAAAGCAGGTGCGTGATTGGTGCATACCTACGCCGCGTCAGCTGTGGACTCGACTGTGAGGCGGCTCACTTTCGCACATGCGACTGACAGGTAACAAGGAGTTCGGATGACCCACGTTCAAAACGAGGGGAATTCAGATATGTTACCGGCGGTATCCGTACCGGTTTTCGAAAACCATGGCCGCCGAGGGCCGCAAGTTGTGTGCAGCTAAAGGCGGTTGGTCCACGAAATCTCCAACTCCACAGCGCCCTCCCATGTGGCTCTCGGCGCGCTCTCATCTCCGCGCGCCGGCATGAACCGCATGATCGCCCCCCGCCCTTCCAGCCCGGCCGCCCCGGCCCGCAGCGTCCGCAAGGCGGTCGTCCCGGCCGCCGGTCTCGGCACCCGCTTCCTGCCCGCCACGAAGGCGACGCCCAAGGAGATGCTGCCGGTCGTCGACAAGCCCGCCATCCAGTACGTCGCCGAGGAGGCGGCAGCGGCGGGGCTCGACGACGTCCTGATGGTCACCGCCGGCACAAGCGGGCCATCGAGGACCACTTCGACCACGCCTTCGAGCTGGAACAGGCGCTCGCGGCCAAGGGCAACACGGTACGGCTGGACGCGGTGCACGAGCCGGCGCAGCTGGCGAGCATCCACCACATCCGCCAGGGCGACTCGCTCGGCCTCGGCCACGCCGTGCTGTGCGCCCGCCGCCATGTCGGCGACCAGCCCTTCGCGGTCCTCCTGGGCGACGACCTGATCGACCCGCGCGAGACCCTGCTGCGCCGGATGCTCGACGTCCGCGACCGCCTGCTGGGCAGCGTGGTCGCCCTGATGGAGGTCCCGCCGGAGCAGATCCACCTCTACGGGTGCGCCGCCGTCGAGCCGGCCGGCGAGGAGGACGTCGTCCGGGTCACGGGCCTGGTCGAGAAGCCGGCCCGGGAGCACGCGCCGAGCCGCTACGCCGTCATCGGCCGCTATGTCCTCGACCCGGCCGTCTTCTCCGTCCTGGAGCGGACCCCGCCGGGCCGGGGCGGTGAAATCCAGCTGACGGACGCCTTGCAGGAGCTGGCCGCGGGCGGCACGGTGCACGGAGTCGTCTTCAGGGGCCTGCGCTACGACACCGCAGACAAGGCCGACTACCTGCGCACCGTGGTCAGGCCGGCGTGCGAACGGCCCGACCTGGGGCCGGAGTTCGTCGCGTGGCTCAGGGGGTTCCTCGGTGAGCTGGACGGAGCGCGCCCGGGGCACCGGGATGTGGCGGCCTGACATGCGAAAGCCCCGGCACCCGGCCGCAGGAGCCCACGCTGCCGTCTGATCAGCCGTCGGGCCGCGGGACCCGAGCGACCGTCCGACCGGCCGTCGGGCCGCAGGAGCCCACGCGACCGTCTGATCAGCCGTTGGGCCGCAGGGTCCACACCACGACCATCTCGCCGGTGACGGCACCGTCGGCCCGCTGGATGGCGATGGTCACCGGGAACTCGGGGCGCTCACCGGCGTCCAGCTGCGCGACGACCTCGGTGGCCGGGCGGCCGAGGGTGGCCGTGGCGGTGACGGCGCCCATCGCCAGCTTCTTGTAGGAGATCTCGGCGCTGACGGCGAGCGGCACGGCGCGCGAGAGCTGGTCCCCGAACGCGGCCAGCACGATCGCCCCGCTGGCGGACTCGCCGAGCGTGAACATCGCGCCGGCGTGCGGGCCGCCCACGTGGTTGTGGTACTCGCCCTGGTCGGGCAGCGACACCACGGCCCGCTCCGGCGAGGTCTCGAGGAACTCGAGGTTCAGGGTGCGGGCCATGGGCACCGTGGCGGCGAGCATCTCGCCGATGGACATCTGGTCTGCGCTCATGGCCGCATGTTACTCACGAGTAGAGACGGCTGGCCAGGCCGGTGTGACGACCGCCGCATCAGTCCTCACGACATCCACACCGGCCTGGCCCCGGATTGCTACGTCTCCGTCCACGGGCAGTGACCGCAACGTGTCCGGAGCGCGGCTAGGGTGGCTGCCCATGTGGCCAGGACAGCAGCCGCCCGGGGGCGAGCAGAACCCGCAAGCGAACAACCCGTACCAGCAGCCGGGGTACCAGCAGCCGAATCCGTACCAGCAGCCGGGGTACCAGCAGCCGAATCCGTACGGGCAGCAGCCGCAGTGGGGCGCCCCCGGGCCGGCCGGCGCACCGCAGCCCCCGCAGGGCGGTGGCGGCGGCAGCCGGACGAAGCTGGTCGCGATCATCGCCGCCACGGCGGTGGTCGTGGCGGCCGGTGTCACCGGCTTCCTGGTGCTGGGCGGCGACAAGGACGACACGGCGGACGGCGGCAAGAAGGGCAAGGACGGCGCGACGTCGTCGAGCCCGGCCGAGGAGCCGAGCACGCCCGCCACGGGCGACAACCCCCGCGGCGGCGAGGAGGCCAAGCCCACGGTCAAGGGCTGGAAGGTCGTCATCAACCCAAAGTGGGGCACGGCCTTCGACGTCCCGGCCGACTGGGAGGTGGCGTCCCCGACGTCGTCCGTCTTCTTCGAGGACGAGAAGTCCGACGACGGCAAGCCGCTGATCACCATGTCGGCACCGGCGTTCTACAAGTCCAAGTGGTGCACGAGCGACGAGAACAAGGACGGCAGGACCGAGACCGAGTCCCTGGCCGGGGCGGGCACCAAGGGCGCCGACGGCGCCAAGGACACGGACGAGGTCGCGGTCAACCAGGTGGCCTGGTGGGTGTACGGCGGCTACACCCAGCCGGACAAGAAGAGCGTCAAGACCGACGACAAGGCCAAGCCCTACACCACCGCCTCGGGCGTGAAGGGCAGCGTCGCCTGGGCGCACTCGGAGAACACGCCCGACAAGGGCAAGTGCGCGAGCGACGGCAAGGCGATCACGTTCGGCTTCAAGAACTCCGCCGGCGACTTCGTCGCCTGGAGCTTCTTCGGTGCCAAGGGTGTCAAGGGCGAGGTGCCCGAGAAGACCGTGCTGAAGATCCTCAGCACGGTCCGGCTGCACGGCGAACCGACCGGCGGCTGACCGGTACAGGAACGGGCCCGCACCGGAAACAGGGGCGGGCCCGGCTCACCGGAGCATCATGACCGGGCGTCAGCCCTTCAGGTACCCGCGGTAGACCCAGCGGCCCGAGAGGGAGTCCTCGTCGACGCGGCGGCTGCCGGTGCAGACCCAGGGGTTGCCCGAGGAGTTGGTGCAGTCCCAGCAGGCGTGCACCTTGTTGTCCTTGTAGACGTAGCCGACCACCCTGGCGTTCGCCGAGAAGCTGGAGTGAACCGCGGTCTTCTCCTTGACGACCACGTGGTCGTGGGACGTCGGCCGGCACGCGAAGGCACCGGCCGCCGAGGCGGACCCCGCGCCCATGAGAGACAGTGCGGCACCGATGAGCGCCGCCGTGGCCAGCAGCGTCGCAGAGCGGTTGTGCATGTTTTCTGCCCCGATTTCAAGGTCAAATCAAGATCAACTTAGCTTTGCGCCGTGACGCCGCGCTAACGGTTTGGCACGACGGGCCCTCGGCGGCGATAGTCGGCCGGTGACGTCCCCGACCGCCCCCTCCCGGAGCCCCCGCAGACCCGCCTGGGCGGGCCGCAACCACACCCTGCTGACCGCCGCCGTCGTCACCGGCCTGGGCAGCCACGGCGCCCTGGTCGCGGCGGCGCATCGAAACGGGCGGCGACGGCGGTGACGTCGGCCTGGTGGCGGCGGCTCGGACCCTGCCGCTGGTGCTGTTCCTGCTGATCGGCGGCGCCATCGCGGACCGGCTGCCCCGGCACCGTGTGATGGTCGCCGCCAACGTCCTGAACCGCCTCTCACAGGCCGCCTTCGCCGCCCTGGTGCTGACCGGGGAGCCCCGGCTGTGGCACATGATGCTGCTCGCCGCGCTCGGCGGTACCGGCCAGGCCTTCTTCGGGCCGGCCGCCGAGGGCATGCTGATGTCCTCGGTCGAGGGCGAGCACGCGGGTCGCGCGTTCGCCGTGTTCCGGATGGCGGTGCAGGGCGCGGTCCTCGGCGGAGCCGCGCTCGGCGGCGCCATGGTCGCGGCGATCGGGCGTTTTCCTCGGTCGCCGACCGTCTCAAGGCGATGCAGCAGCAGATGACGTGGCTGACCCTCATGAC
>NZ_JBEXSH010000466.1:0-7048 GCF_040613555.1 Streptomyces sp. NPDC006265 | reverse complement strand
TGCTGGCCGCCGGACAGTTGGGCGGGGTACTTGTGGCTGCGGCCTTCTTCGCGGCGGCCCGCCTGGTCTCCTCGCGCAGCGCCTCGGGACGCATGACCATCCCCTTGCCGTCCGCCGAGAGCACCAGCAGCATCTCCTCGGAGCCGGAGCCGGAGCCGGAGCCGGAGGCGTGGGCGCTGCGCACCTGTGCGTAGAAGTCGTCGACGTCCGCCGCGGCGCGCTGTACCAGCTGCTCGACCTGCAGCTTGCCCATGTGTGTGCCGGTGGCGCGCTCGACCGCGGTGGCCGCTGACTCGAACGAACCGCGCGCCGCCTCGATCGCCGCGAGCTCTTTGAGCTCGTGCGAGTGCCGCCCGACCGGCAGGTCCAGTTCGGCATCGGCCGGGTGCAGATTCGAAGCCCCCTTCGCGCGGTAGGCGATCCGCTCCACCTCCACGGTGCCGAACCGCGTGGACAGCAGCCGCTTGTGGCCCGCCTCGGCGGCGCGCCGCACCACCTGGTCGGATCCAGCGACCTCCGGCAGACGCTCTTCGCGCCGCGCATGCTGGGCGAACCACTCCTGCAGCATCAGGCGGTGCGCCTCGCGGCCGCGCGCGGCGATGAACCCCTCCGCCTCGGCGTGACAGACGCCCTGGTGGTCGAACAGATCGGTGAGCAGTTACTCGAAGGCGGCGCGGGCGGCGGGAATCACCCCGCCGGTCCCGGGCGGGCCGAAGTCTGGCGTCGGGCTCTTCCCTTGCGTCGTATCAGGCTTGTCACCAGGCACGACGCGGGGAAGAGCCCACCTGATCAGGGCCGATCGGGTGCGCGAACAGACCCCTGGACGGCTCGGCCAGCCACTCACCTCGCACCATGCGCTTCAGCCGCATCCGCAGCGTCTCAACGTGCCGGTGGTCGGCGGCCTCCTGGGTCACTTCGCAGATCTCCTTCGCCCGCAGCGTCGTATTCGCGCTGGCCAGCAGGGCCAGCACCGGCCAATCGCCCTCCGCGAGCACCTCACCGGTCGCGACGCGCACGACCGGCGGCAGACAGCCAGGTAGATCGTCCGCATCCGCACCCCGTGAAAGCACCCGCTCGAACTCCCCTTCGTCCGCGCCGCGTTCGGTGAACACGCGGACCAGCGTCGCCTGAGTGACTACCAAATCGGACAGCTCCTCCTCAGCGGCGGCGATCCGCTCGTTCAGCCCGGCCAGCTCAGCCCGCAGCCCCTCCACCCGACGCCGGGCCGCCTCCTCACGCTGCTTCAGCAACGCCAGCAGCTCCTGCTCCATGCGTCCCTCCCAGCGATGCCGCCGACACAACCGCGCCGGGCCCAACCCCCACACCACCCAGGGACTTACCGGACCACAGGAACGCGAAACCCCCGCTGATCACCGTCCCTCAAACAGAGCCGCACCCGACTCGGAACGACGGCTGCGCAAGCAGATCACGAAGCTGAAAGAACTCCGCGCAGCCGACAAAGAGCAGCTCGCGCAACTGGCAACGGACGTCGAGAACCTCATCCGGTTCGTCAATCAGCTCACCCTGGAAAACCGACAACTCCGCCAACAGCTGGCCGCGCCAGGCCCCATCGTTCGACTGCTACCTACCCAGCCCCAGCCTCCGGGACGGTGATCACACGCCGCCCCGCGGCGCAGGCGCCGGCCTTCGCCGTGTCAGTTCCCACCCGCCATAGGCCCGCGACATCTCCCGACGGCGCGCTGACCATCGTTGCACCCGGGTCGGTCGGGGAGGGACACCGGCCAGCGAACGGCGTCTGCGCCAGCAGGTCCGGCAGCTCAAAGAGCTCAGGGCAGCCGACGCGAAGGAGAGCCCCCAGCTCAAAGCTGATGTCGAGACACCTGCGCACGTGCTGTCGATGCAGACGACGCCATGGACCCCACCGTGGCGGAACTGTCGTGAACCGGTCCGGCGGCTGTCACATTCTGGCCGCGCCGGGTTCCCCGCTAATGGATTCCTGGTAAGCATCCGCGTAGGTGGGAGAGTCCTTGATCAGGTCGTCGCAGAACGCGGCGACGTCGGTGCCGATGAGTTCCAAGACTCCCTTTCCCTCGGCGACGCCCTCCTCGAAGAAGTCGACGATTCCAGGGAGGAGGGGCCCGTCGGACAGGCTGACCGGTCCGACCTTGAACAGGTACTTCTGCATCTCCTTGTACACAATCCGGTAGTCCGGCGGTAGCGCCTTGACCCGGGCAACATGCGCCCGCCACTGTTTCTTGCCTTCGATGATGTCCTGGATACTCACGTCAGTCTCCCAGCCGGCTCAATTTCCTTGCGACGTTCCTGTTCAACTGCTCGCGCCACCGGTCGCGATGAGTCCGGCCCCCAGCTCCGCCGGCCAGCGCCGTACAGAAGCCCTGGATGTCGTCGCCGAGCACCTCGTGGATGCTCTGCCCGTCCGCTGCCGACACTTCGAGCAGCCCCAGGGCAGAATCGAGGATCGGTGTCAGGTTGCGGCCGGTGAAGTCCCCGTAAGGGAAGAGGTGAGCGACGATCTGGTCCCACGCCTCCCGGTAGTCGTCCGGCAGAGCCTCAACCCGGGCTCCGAACGCCTCCCAATCTCTGGTGAGATCGCCCCCTGTGACCTTCTCCCAGAAGTTCATCTCCCGCCCTCCTTAAGCCTGTCGATGCGTGATGAGAGGTACTGCCATTTCGCCCAGAACCTTGCGAGTTCCTCGCGCCCGGCGTCGTTGAGCGCGTAGAACTTGCGCGGCGGACCGACCCCGGATGGACGTTTCGTCACCTGGACGAGCCCGTTCCTCTCCAGCCGCAGCAAGATCGTGTACACCGTCCCCTCGATGACGTCGGCGAAGCCGAGCTCGTTCAGCTGGCGAGTGATGGCGTACCCGTAGGTTTCCTCGCTGCCAATGATTTCGAGCACGCAGCCTTCGAGCGTGCCCTTCAACATCTCCGTCAGGTCGTCCATCGCCGGTGCTCCTCAACCCTGCCAGTACTACGTGCTACCGAGTACCGCTATACGGTATCACCGAGTAGTGGAACGGCGACCTCTCCGGTGGACACGACCCCCGAGCCGACTCGTTCGGCGAGCACCCGGGTCCGCCGAACGCTGCAGCCCGTCATCGGTTGAGCTGAAGGCTGGCTCTTACACGTCAACATGCTGAACTTGACTGAGAATCCGCCGGGTGGGGCACCCGGGAGACGCTGACCGTCACTCTCGTGCAGCCCGAGCTGGTCGTCGAGATCGGCGTCGATATCGCCCGTGACGTCGGCGCCACCCCGCCCGCCTCCACCGGCCCCGCACCGGCCTCTCCCCCGCCGACGTCCCCTTCATGGCCACGCCATCGTGGCGGCGGCGCAGCGCGCGGCGCCGACGGCGCGCAGGCCGCAGGCACGCAGAGTGCGATCCCCCGGCCGGCCGCACGGCCCCTCCCCACCTCCCCTCCGGCCCGCCTGCGCCTGAAGCCGTCCAAAGGTGACGTGGAGCGGGACGTGCACCCCACGCCGACTCATCACCGGGCAGATGTCATGCGGTAGTTGATGACTTCCTCAACGAGCGTAGAGGAATGGCGCGCAGAATGAACAAGCGAGGCCGACCGAGTCGATATCACGGCGTGTCATTCAGGGGCCCGGTCCGTGGCGCCCACCGCTGTTCGCGCCGCCGCCACGAATGCTGCGATCGCCGGGTGAGTGCCGCCTCCCGCACGGAAGGCGATCTTCGAGCGGCGGAAGAGGGGCAGCCGGGTCAGGACCACGTCCTCGGGGGTGCGTTCCGTGGCCATCTCCGGTACGAATCCGGCGCCTTGGCCGATGGCGGCCAGCGCCAGGACCGTACGGAAATCGTTGACATGATGGCGGATGCGCGGCTGGAAACCAGCCGCCTGGCAGGCGCGTACAGCCATCGCGTGACCGGTCGTGCCGTCCCGGGCCGTGATCCATGGGGTCGTGGCCCACCCGCACCTCGGCAGGGAACTGATGCGCGAGCTGGACGACGCAGGAATGCTCGGTCTCCTCGGCGTGATGGTCTCGGACCGCTCCTCGGGACGCGTACGCGGTACGCATGGCCCGGTCGCCTCCTACACCCTCCACGCCGAGGACGGTCGCCGCCTCCTGCGGTCCATCACCCACATGGGACGCATCCTCTTCGCCGCAGGAGCGCGCGAAGTCCTCACCGGCATCCCGGCACACCCGTCGGTCACCTCGCCCGCCGATCTCGACGACGTCGTCCGCCGCACCGGTCGCCGCCGCCTCCACCTGTCGGCGTTCCACCCCACGGTAACCGCCGCGCTGGGGGGATGACCGGCACTCCCCCGTGTGCCCCGACGGGCGACTGCGCGGAACGGAAGGGGTGCTCGTCGCCGACGCGTGCCTGCTGCCGTCGTCGCCCGGTGTGAACCCTCAGATCACCATCATGGCGTTGGCGCACGCCGTGACCGAGCAGGCCGTCCGCCGCGACGGGGGATGACAGGGCGCCTGCCGCCTGTCACGGACGGGCGACCGCAGTCGCGTGGTCATGGCCGCGGTCGCGAGCCTGCCGTCGGACCGGGGTGCCCGAGCCGAAGCCGAGCTCCTGGGGCAGGTACGCCCGCTGGATACCGATGTGAGGCACGAACAGGAGCCGCACAAAGTCTGCCGGTCACAAACCCTGCGGCCTGCCCGCCACCAGCCTGGGCGCAGGGATCGGCACCAACGGCTCAATCAGCAACCACAGTTCGCCGGCCTGGAGCCTGTAGCGGTGCTGGTAGTAGGAGCGAAGTGTGTCCAGGTCGCTCTGCGAGCCGTTTGCCGAAGCGGCGGGATGCTGCGACGATGCCGCACCGGTTGTAGATCACTTGTGGCTGGAGTCCGTCCGTCGGTTCGAAGACGGTCATGATGCTGTCCTGGGTCGGGCGGTGCCCTTCGCGGTCGATGCGCCCGGCGGCCTGCTGCTCGGACTCTGACAGAGATCCGGCGCGGTATCCACGCGGGAAGTCGAGGTCGGCACCGGTCTCGATGAGCGATCTCGACACCAGCAACGTGTCCAGGCCGGCGTCAAGGCGCTGCTTTGCCGCTCGGATGATCTCTCTGCGGTGGCCGCCGGTCATGCGGGTAGACAGGTGCAAGTACCGGTGTCGTCATCACGGTCGCCGAGCCAGACCGCGCCTTGGAGCGACCGAGGATCGCAACATCACCATGCCGGCCTTTGCGACCTGCCACCGGGAACTGGGCGCCTTGCCGAGTGCCGTCCTGCCGTCCTGCGATCAGGAGGTCGATGACCACCCCGCCGCGTTCCCTGCGGAGCCCCAATGTGGTGTGTGCGCTTCCTCCGCCTAGCCTAGCTAGCGGTTGACGGACCGCATCCCCGCCTCGTCGTACCGCTCACCGGCCGCCTCGGGCAGCTCCGCGTCGATGCGGGCCAGATCGTCCTTCGTCAGGTCGATGCCGACGGCGGCGGCGTTCTGCTCCAGGTAGGTGCGGCGCTTGGTGCCCGGGATCGGCACCAGGTCCTCGCCCTGGGCCAGCACCCACGCGATGGCCAGCTGGGCCGGCGTCACGTCCTTCTCGGCGGCGATCTCCTTCACCTTCGCCGCCAGCCGCAGGTTCGCCTCCAGATTGGCGTCCTGGAAACGCGGGTTCTGGCGACGCCAGTCGTCCACGTCCAGGTCATCCGGCGAGGTGAACCGCCCGGCGAGGAAGCCGCGGCCGAGGGGCGAATACGGCACGAAGCCGATGCCCAGCTCCCTGCAGGCCGGCAACACCTCGGCCTCCACGTCCCTCGACCACAGCGAGTACTCGCTCTGTACGGCCGTGACCGGGTGCACGGCGTGCGCACGCCGGATGGTCTGGGCGCTCGCCTCGCTCAGCCCGATGTGGCGCACCTTGCCCTCGGCGACCAGTTCGCCCAGCGCGCCGACCGTCTCCTCGATGGGCACGTTCGGGTCGACCCGGTGCTGGTAGTACAGGTCGATGTGGTCGGTTCCCAGACGCTTCAGGGAGCCGTGGACGGAGCTGCGGACGTGCTCGGCCGAGCCGTCCTGCGGGCCGACCGTGCTGATGTCGCCCGGTACGGCGTCGTCCATCCGGTAGTTGAACTTCGTCGCGATCACATACTCGTCGCGGCGCCCCCGGATCGCCTCGCCGACGAGGGACTCGTTGGTGAGCGGGCCGTACATCTGCGCGGTGTCGAGGAAGTTCACCCCGAGGTCGAGGGCGTGCCGGATCGTCGCGACGCCCTCCTCCTCGTCGGCGGTTCCGTAGAAGGCGGACATGCCCATGCACCCCAGGCCGATGGCCGATACCTGCAATTCCCGCAGACTGCGCTTCTGCATGTCGTTTCCCAGCCTTCCCTGCATGCTTGATCGTCCTTCGGGCGGCACGAAGTCTGCCGTCCATCCAGGCACAGATGCCGTCACCCGGCATCCCGGGAGGAGCGGGCCCTGAGACGGCCTCGTGTGCCGTTGCGTCCTCGACGGTATGGCTTCGAGCGCACTCCAAGGCAAGTGGGATGTGAGGAAGGCCTGGCTCCGGGACGGGCACCACACCCGTGTGACGCTCCAGTGCCCTAAGGAGACGAGCCTGGAACCGTTCGTCCTCGCGTGCGGGATGCGGCGCTCGGGGACGCCGGTGGTACCAGCGGCCGCCCGTCCGCGGGACGACTCCACCGGCGCCCGCCAGCCACCTCTGGGTCCGGCCTCCGGCTGTCAGATCGTCCGGTGCGCCCGCCCCTCCCATACGGGTGGGCGCCCGCCCGGGGTCGACGGCGTGACTGCTGGTTCCCTCGCAGACGATGTTGACCGTGGTCACTTCCGGGTGGCGCACCCCTCCGGGGTGGAGGGCGGCCGCTGGGGGCGGAGCGTCCGGTGGCCTGCATCTCCTGTGCGGTGCCGGGGCGAAACAGGGTGGAGAACAAGGACCACGGAGGAGAGAGCATGACCGATACGAGCGTGGGCCGCAGCGCAGTGCTGTCGAGAAGCGTGATGTCGTCTGCACAGGCCGGTGATCACCGATGACGAGATGGACGCCCCGGCCCGACGGCGGCCGGCCCTCGGGGAAACCCTGCTCCCACACTTGGACGGCGGACCCACCCCCGCTGAGTGGGACGTGCGCGTCC
>NZ_JBEXSH010000465.1:0-7064 GCF_040613555.1 Streptomyces sp. NPDC006265 | reverse complement strand
CCGGGCACCGGGCAGTTCCGGGCGCGGCTGTCCGCGCAGGGCGCGTCCTGGTCGCCGAGCAGCACGTACGGGACGCCGTAGGGGCGCCAGCGCTCGGCCGGGACGACCGGGGCGAACAGGGAGACGACGGGGGTGCCGACGGCGGCGGCGAGATGGGCGGGCCCGGTGTTGCCGGTGACGACGGCCCGCGCCCCGGCGAGCACGCCGGCCAGTTCCGCGGCGTCGGTACGGCCGCCGAGGTCGAGACCGTGCTCACCGGTGACGTACGCGGTCAGCTCGCGCTCGCCTCGGCCGCCGGTCACCACGACCCGCTGTCCGGCGGCCGCGAGTTGCCGCACCGCCTCGGCGCACCGCTCCCGGCTCCAGGCCCGGGCGGGGACGCTGGCCCCGGGGTGCAGCACGACGTACGGCTCCGGGCCGGTCAGCCGGAAGACGTTGGGCGGGGCCAGCACGCGCAGCCGGCCGTCGTCGACGCGAGGGAAGCCCGCTGCCTCGGCGAGGTCGAGCGCGGCCTCCGCCTCGTGGGCGTGCGGGGCGCGCTGGTGGCGTACGTCGAGCAGCGAGCCGGGGTAGTCCACGCTGTCGGCGGCGATGTGGCCGACACCGGCCAGACGCAGCAACAGGGCGGTGGGCAGCGGGGACTGGTGGAAGGAGGTCAGGACCAGTGCCGCGTCGGCGTCGATCGTGTCGACGAGCAGCTCGACCTCTCCGCGGCCGACCGGCGGGGGCGTGAAGCCCACCCAGGGGGCGTCCCAGACGAGGATGTCGTCGACGCCCGGCAACATGCGGGCCGCAGGGGCGCCGAGCCGGCCGCACAGGACGGTGACGTGGTCGGCCCGAGCGGCGACCGCACGGATCGCGGGCCCGGCGAGCAGCACGTCACCGAAGCTGTCCAGGCGGGCGACGAGGGCTCTCATCGGATCCTCCCGGTGGTGTCGTAGGCGGCCTCGACGGGCCGCTCGTCGGCGAGGCGGCGGGTGAGCAGCAGCCGTCCGGACAGCACCGCGCGCACGGCGGTGAACAGGTCGCGTGCCACGTGTTCGGCAGCCGCGATCTCCTCCGGCCGGGTCTGCGCGGTGGGGACGAGGACGCCGAGGGCACCAGCCTGGCGGGCGGCTTGGACGTCGGCGCCGATGTCGCCGATCACGGCGATCCGCTCCGGCGGGGTGCGCAGCCGGTCGGCGGCCCAAAGGATCATGCCGGGACGGGGCTTGCGGCAGTGGCAGCCGTCCTCGGGGCCGTGCGGGCAGACGGCCCACACGTCGAAGGGGCCGATCAGCTCGTCGATCCGCTCGTTGACACGGCGGACGTCGGCGGTGGAGAGCAGCCCGCGCGCGATGCCGGACTGGTTGGTGACCACGCCGGTGCCGAGGCCCTGGGCGCGCAGCAGGTCGAGCGCCTCGCGGGCGCCGTCGACCGGGCGGACCAGGTCGGGGGCGCCGTTGTAGGGAACGTCATGGACGAGGGTGCCGTCGCGGTCGAACAGCACGAGGTCGACCTCGTTCACGGCGCCACCTCCAGCCAGGGGGAGGCGCCGCGGTGGCTCCACAGGCCGCTGAGCCAGTGCCAGGTGGCCGCGGGCGGGATGAGCACGCTGGTGGCCAGCATGGTGTTCACCTCGTACTGGGTGCGCGGGCCGGGCGCGATGCGCGCCCAGGCGAACTCGCCGGTGCCGGCGGCCCAACCGAGCGCGGCCGCTGCGGCGGCCCGGCGGTGCCCAGTCAGGGCGAGGACGCAGGCGGCCAGGCCGGTGGCCGTGATCGCGAGGTGGCTGCGCAGCCGGCCGCGCGGCGCCATGGCCCGGTGCCACCAGTCGGGTCCGTGCAGGCGCCGCATGAGGGCGTCGTCGGCGTTGCCCCGCTGGGCGCGCAGCGACACCCAGCGGTCGGTCGGCCGCACCGGATGCCGGGTGGTGCGCCGCCCCTGCCCGACGCGCCATCCGGCGTCCAGCACCCGCAGGGCGAGGTCGGCGTCCTCGCGGAAGGCCCGCCGGAAGCGCTCGTCGAAGCCGCCCACCTGCTTCAGCGCCTCGGCGCGAAAGGCCATGTCGGCGGTGATCCAGCGCGCCCGCGCCAAGCCGGCGGTGCCGCGCTCCCAGTCGCTGGGCCGGCGCTCGCCAGGCAGCGGTACGGCGATGACACCCTGCACGCCACCGGTCTCGGGGCTGGCTTCCGCAAGGTCCTGGGAGAGCTGGTCGCACCAGTGTGGGCCGACCTGCACGTCGTCGTCGAGGAAGGCGATCCACGGCGCGGTGACCACGCGCGCCCCGGTGTTGCGGGCAGCGGCGGGTCCGCGCCCTCCGCTGTGGATCACCAGTGTGCGCTCGCGCAGCTCGCCGAGGACGCTCAGCGGGTGCTCCAGTGCCACGGAGTCCGGCTCGGGCTCGGGCCGGTCGTCAACGAGGACGATCTCCTCGGGCTTCGGCCCGGTCGCGGCGGCAAGCGCGGCGAGACAGTCGGCGAGTGTGTCGCGCACCAGCGTGGGAATGACGACGGCGTACGCGGTCATACGTCAGGCCCTCCCGAACATCGCGTCCCGGCGCACCACGAAGGGCCCGATGGCGAGCAGGTCCACGGGAGCGGAGCCGAAGCACTCCAGCGCGTCGCGCGGGTCGTCGACCATGGGCCGGCCGGCGGTGTTGAGGCTGGTGTTGACCACGACGGGCACCCCGGTGCGCTGCTCGAACGCAGTCAGCATGCGCGCCACGAGCGGCTCCTGGCGGGCGTCGACGGTCTGGATGCGGGCGGTGCCGTCGACGTGCACGACGGCCGGGATACGGTCGCGCCACTCAGCCGCGACGTCGTGCACGAACAGCATGTACGGGCTGGGCAGCGGACCACCGGAGAACAGCTCGGCGGCCCGCTCGGCGAGCACCATGGGCGCGACCGGCCGGAACTCCTCGCGGCCCTTGACCCGGTTCAGCCGCTCCAGATTCTCCGCCCGGCCCGGATGGGCCAGCAGGGAACGGTGGCCGAGGGCGCGAGGCCCGTACTCGCTCCGTCCCTGGAACCAGGCGACGACGCCGTCCCGGGCGAGCTCCTCGGCGACGGCCTCGGCGATGTCGGCGGGCTCCTCGTAGGGGACGCCGGCCTCCTGAAGCCAGGCGCGGATTGCCTGGTCGCTCCAGCCGCGGCCGAGGTCGGCGCCGGGCATGGGCTCCGGGTTCTCCGCCAGGTGCAGGGCACCGCCGAGCGCGGTCCCGGCGTCACCGGCGGCGGGTTGGACCCAGACGTTCCGATACGGGCCACGCGCGGCGATCTTGGAGTTGGCGACGCAGTTGAGGGCGACGCCGCCGGCCAGGGCGAGGGTCTCACCGCCGGCCTCGCGGTGCAGCCAGTGCGCGAGTTCGAGCAGGACCTCTTCGAGGACGGCCTGGGCGCTGGCGGCCAGGTCGGCATGGTCCTGGGTCCACGGTTCGTTCTTGCCGCGGGGCGGGGCGAGGGCGGCCCAGTCGACGCCGTGGGCGCGGAAGCCGCCGTCGCCGGTGGCATGCACGTACTGCCGCAGCTGGGGCAGGAAGCGCGGATTGCCGTAGGAGGCGAGCGCCATCACCTTGTACTCGTCGCTGCTGCGCAGGAAGCCCAGGTGCTGGGTCAGGTCCTCGTAGACCAGGCCGAGCGAGTCGGGCAGCGGTTGCGCGAAGAGCGTGTCGAGCTTGCCGTCGTCGTAGCGGCCGGCCAGGTGGGAGGCGCTCTCGCCGCGGCCGTCCAGGACGAGAACGGCGCTGTCGGGGTGCGGGGCGGCGCGTCCGGCGGAGGCGGCGTGCGCCACGTGGTGCGGGACGAAGACGACCCGCTCGGGGTCCAGGCCCGGCAGCGCCTCGGCGAGGAACTCGGGGGCGCGGCGGGCGTAGTCCTGGCGCATCGGGTCCCAGGGGTCGTCCAGGCCCATGTCGGCGGCGGGCCGGGCGAGCTTGGGGTCGTAGGAGTAGGTGACCGCGTCCAGCTCCTCGGGCCGGACGCCGGCGTGCTCCAGGCACCAGCGGGCGGACAGCTCGGGCAGCTCCCAGGCGGAGAACGGCACCGGCCGTTTACCGTGCTTGCGGCGGCTGAAGCGCTCCTCCTCCGCGGCCGCGACCGTGCGGCCGTCCACGACCAGGGCGGCGGCAGGATCGTGGAACAGGGCGTTGATTCCAAGAATGCGCATAGGTGCTCCGTCCCGGGCGGCGTGCGACGTCACTCTGGTCCCGGCGAGTGCCACACCGCAGCTGCCTCAAACATGTAGAGACAGCTCATCCGGTGATGGGTCAGATGTCTCATGACAAGTGGGCGTTTGTTACGGAATGTGTCGATGCAGCAGTGGCTGCGTTCAGAGGCCAAGCGCTACCTCAGGCGGCCACGGACCGCGAGAACCAGCCGATCGTCCGCTTCAGGCCCTCGGTCCAGTCCACGCTGGGCTGCCATCCGAGCCGCTCCCTAGCCAGCCGGGTGTCGGGGCGGCGCCGGCCGGGGTCATCGACGGGACGATCGACGAACCGGATACGGGAGGAGGAACCGGTGATCTCGACGATACGGCGGGCGAGGTCGAGCATCGTGATCTCCTCGCCGCCGCCGATGTTGACCGGGCCGGGTTCACCGGAGGCCGCCAGGGCCAGGACGCCGTCCACGGTGTCGTCGACGTAGCACAGCGAGCGGGTCTGGCTGCCGTCACCGGCGACGGTCAGCGGCATGCCGTTCAGGGCCTGCGAGATGAACGCGGGGACGGCGCGGCCGTCACCGGTGCGCATGCGAGGGCCGTAGGTGTTGAAGATGCGGACGACGGCGGTGTCGGTACCGTGCGCCTGCCGGTGGGCGGTGACCAGGGCCTCGGCGAACCGCTTGGACTCGTCGTAGACGCTGCGCGGGCCGACCGGGTTGACGTTGCCCCAGTACGTCTCGCGCTGCGGGTGCTCCAGCGGGTCGCCGTACACCTCGGAGGTGGAGGCGAGGACGAAACGGGCGCCGTCGGCACGAGCCCGCTCCAGTGCGTGGCGGGTGCCCGTGCTGCCGACCTCCAGTGTCTCCAGCGGCAGCCGCAGGTAGTCGACGGGCGAGGCCGGGCACGCGAAGTGCAGTACCAGGTCGAAGCGGCCGGGCAGCGCCCGCCAGGCCGCGGGGTCGGTGGCGTCCGCGCGCACGAAGCGGAAGCCGGCCCGCTGCTGGAGCTCGGCCACGTTGCCCCGGGAGCCGGTGGCCAGGTTGTCCAGGCACACGACGTCACATCCGGCGGCAAGCAGCCGACCGCACAGATGGGATCCCACGAATCCGGCGCCGCCGGTCACCAAGGCCCGGCGCCAGGTCTGTCCGCTCATGGGACTCTCCTCGCTCTTCGGTTCACTCGCGTGTCCGCTTGAGTAACCCGGCCCGGCGGTTGCATGCGTGGGATCCCTGGTGTCCCTAGCCGCCGTTCGGGCACCCGGCCCGAGATCACCGGCCCGGTCCCTGGGCCACCGTCTTCTTCGACGCCGGCGAGAACCACGAGTCAATGCCAAGCGGCGCGAGCTGTCCGCACAGGACGTCTGCCGGACGCTGGAGGAGCTGGGGGGCCGACGCGGAGCCCACCGGAGCGGTACACGACGTCCTGATCGGCATGAGCCCCGCCGAGGATCCGGCGGGCCGGGTGGTCTTCGCCACCGGTGGCGAAGTGGTGCTCAGCCATCGTCTCGCCCGGCCGCCGCAGCGACACCTCGCGTCCTGGGCTCCGCTGCCCCGGCTGGCCCCGCTGCTGGACCTGTGCGGCCAGGACCCCTCTGCCTCGTGGCGTACATCGACCGGACCGGTACTGATTTCGAACTGCGCGGGGCGGCCGGGCCGCGGGACGCCGGGCGGGTGGAAGGGCGGCGGCACCCGATGCACCGTACGGCCTCGGCGGACTGATCCGAGCGACACTTCCAGCTCAAGGTGGAGAACAGCTGGGAGCACAACGCCGGCGAGATCGCCGAACCGTTGGGCGCGGCGTACGAGGAGTGCGGCGCCGAGCTGGTGGTACTGGTCGGTGATCCCCGGGAACGGTCGGCGGTGCACGAGAGGCTGCCCCCACGCCGTCCGCGCGGTCACGGTGGAGACGGAGCACGGAGGCCGCGCCGCCGGCTCGTCCTCTCCCGCCCTGGAAGAGGCCGTTGAGCAGGCCCGGCACCAGCACACCCGCCGTCGTGTCGAAAAGGCTCTGGACCGCTTCCGCGCCGGACGCGAGGGCACCGACCGGCCGACGGACGCGGTCGAGGGCGTCCCGGCCGTGGCGGAGGCGGCACGCGAGCACCGCATCGACACGCTGCCGGTCCGGCCCGACGGATCCGACCTGAGCCGTGAGACGTGGGCGGGCACGCGGCCCGACCAGGACTCGGTGCGCCGGACCTACGCGCAGACCCGCGCGAGAGCGATCCCGTCCCCGTACGCGCGGACGACGCACTGCTGCGTTCGGCCGCCGTCACGGCCGCCGACGTCCTGGTCATCCCTGCCGCGGATCCTCTGGACACCTCCGATGGTTCGGACGGTTCCGAGGCGTCGGGGGAAGACGCCGACATACCGGTCGGCGGTCTCGGCCTGCTGCGATGGACGTACGAGCCCACCGCAGGGTGACGACAGCAGACGGACGGTGACGGTAACGACAGCCCCCTCGGAAAACGGAGGTGTTCAAAAATGGAGCGAGGCAGCAACCCGGTCGGCCCGCGCAAGGACGACGAGATGAAGCACGACCTGGAGGGCCTCCTGCGGTCCGGCCAGGCCACCCGCGCGGAGGAGGGCAACGACCCCGAGCCGCCCGCCGACGACGACCTGCGCGTCGACCCGAGCGGACCGGTGCCCCCGCCCGGCGAAGAGCGTCACCGGGCTCGGGCGGAGACGGACGCGGACTCCCTGCGACGGGAGTTGGCACGGCACCTGGACCGCACGGCCTTCCCGGCCGACGGGCGGAGCGTACTGGACGTCCTGGCGGCGCATCACGAGCCCGGCCCCGCGCTGGAGGCGGCGCGGAGCCTGCCGGACAGCGGCTCCTGGTGCCGCGGCAGGCAACGTTTGCCCGTTGAGGAGCGGCGTTTGGTGCGTGCTCTCGGCGTGCCGGCCGGAAGCCCTCGTACTGGACGTACG
>NZ_JBEXSH010000464.1:0-7085 GCF_040613555.1 Streptomyces sp. NPDC006265 | reverse complement strand
CCAGCACTTCCAGATTGCCGTCCGCGCGCCGGCGGCCCAGATCCCCGGTGCGGTACATACGGTCTCCCGGCGCGGAGCCGTGCGGATCGGGCAGAAACTGCCGTGCGGTCAGGGCGGGTTGCCGCCAGACGCCGCGCGCCAGGCCCTGCCCCCCGATGTAGATCTCGCCGCGCGCGCCCGGTTGCACCGGGCGCAGATCGGCGTCGAGCACATGGACGTGACTCCCCTCCAGGGACCTGCCGACCGGCGAGACGGCGGTGTCCGGCGCGGCGAGCACCTCCTGATTCAGGTCGCAGAGCGTGGAGGTGATGGTGGTCTCGGTGAGCCCGTAGGCGTTGACGAGCCGTACGCCGGGGATCTTGCGCAGAACGGCGCGGCAGTCCTTCGCGGTGACGATCTCACCGCCGACGATGGCGAGCCTCAGCGAGGCGAGCATCTCGCCGCGGTCCGCGGCGTAGACGATCCGGTGCCAGTAGGCGGGGGGCAGGTCGGCGACGGTGATCCCGTACTCGGGCAGGCGGCGCAGCAGGTCGGTGGGCGCCCACGTCGGTGTTCCCCCGAGGATGAGCGTCGCGCCACTGATCAGAGGGGCGAAGATCTGCTCCAGTGAGGTGTCGAAGCCGAGCGCCGCGGCGTGCAGCACCCGGTCGGAAGGCGTCAGTTCGTAGGCCCGGGCCACCGCCGTGAGGGAATGGGCCAGCGACCGGTGGCTGATCATCACCCCCTTGGGCGGTCCGGTGGATCCGGAGGTGTAGATCAGGTAGGCGAGGTCGTCCGGACGGGGGCCGCGTGCCGTTCGGGGTGCCTCCGACGGCGCCGCAGCCGGTTCCGTGGCCGTCTCGGCGTGGACGATCCGTGCCTCACACCCCTCGAACATGGTGGCGTGCTCGCGGCTCGTGACGATGAGGCGGGAACCGGTCTCCCCGACCAGTGCGACCATCCGTTGCCGCGGAGTCGCCGGGTCGAGAGGCAGAAACGCGCCTCCGGAGTCCAGCACCGCCAGCAGGACGACGATCAGCTCGGGCACGCGGTCCAGGCACACGGTGACGACGCACTCCGGGCCGACGCCCCACTCCCGCAACCGGTCGGCAAGCCGGTCGGCGCGACCGCTCAGCTCGGCGTAGCTGAGCCGACCGTCGTCCGAGCGCACCGCGAGAGCGGACGGCTCACGCCGCGCCCGCTCCCGCACCAGCTCGGGCACGCTGCCCGGCCAGGGCTGCGGTGGCCGCACGGCGCGGGCACTCGCGGGCCGCATGTCGGTCCACAGGCGCTCGACCAGAGCCCCGCACCCCGTGTCGGACTCCGGTCCGCCGATCCGGTGCCACCCGGCCGGAATCCGGCGGTCTGCGGGCCAGACCGCGTACTGCTCCTCGTCGTTGCGCAGCACGACGCACGGTGCAACCGACTCTGCCGTCCGAGGATCACGTTCCGTCACCTCGAGCCTCCTGCCTCGCGCGGCGTCCTGCGGAGCACCGTCTGCGCCCCCGGCGGGAAAGGGCCGCCGTCATCACTGCTTCCCTTCCGCGGGCCTCACAGGCAATTCGGCCAGGCGGCCGAGCGGCGGTGCGAGGACCAGTTGCCCCGCCTCCTCGGCATTGACCGGTTCTGCGAAGAGATAGCCCTGCGCCAGCCGGCAGCCCATGGAGATCAGCAACTCCTGCTGCCTCACGTTCTCCACCCCTTCGGCGATGACCGTCAGACCGAGCGTGTCCGCGAGATGTGCGATGCCCTCGACGAGGGCGTACTGTTCCCGCGATCGCCCGAGTTCGTCGACGAACGACTTGTCGATCTTGAGTATCGAGATGGGGAACTCACGCAGATAGCTCAACGACGAGTAGCCCGTTCCGAAGTCGTCGATCGCGATACGAATGCCGAGCTCTGTGAGCGCATTCATCTCGCCCAGAATACGCTCGTCGTTGTACATCAGCACACTCTCGGTCAGTTCCAGTACGAGAGAGGCCGGTTCGATGCCGGAGAGATCCAGGGCACGCCGGACCACGTTGTAGAAGTCGTCGTCCCGGAACTGACGCGGCGACACATTCACACTGATGTAGGGCGGTTTGCGGCCGGCCGTCCCGTCGCGCGGGGCGGAGCCCTCCCAACGGACCGCCTCGGCCGCGGCCTGGTCGAGCACCCAGGCGCCGAGGGGGACGATCTGCCCGCTCTCCTCGGCCAGCGTGATGAACTGTTCCGGCAGCACCATGCCGCGCGTGGAGTGGGGCCAGCGAACGAGCGCCTCGAAGCCGGCGATCTGACCACTGGCCAGCTCCACGATGGGCTGGTAGAGCACCAGGAACGACGTCTCGATCGACGAACTGTCCAGGGCCTCCTGCAAGTTGGCGCGCTCGGCCATGCCGCTCTGCAGCTCCGGGTAGTAGCGGCGCCACTGGCGCTTGCCCGCCGTCTTCGCCGAGTACAGCGCGAGATCGGCGTGTGCCAGAAGTTCGACCGCGTCGATGCTGTCCTCCGTCGTCGCGACGCCGATGCTGGCGTACGCGCTCATCGGCCCCACACTGAGCCGGAACGGTTCGTCGAACACGGTCATCACCTGTTGGGTGAACCGCTCCACGCCCTCTGTCGCGATGGAGCCCTCCACCAGCAGGGCGAACTCGTCACCGCCGATGCGCGCGGCGGTGTCGGAGGCACGGACGGCCGTCTGCAACCGGAGTGACAGCGCGACCAGGAGTTCGTCGCCCACACCGTGGCCGTGTATGTCGTTGACGACCTTGAAGTCGTCCACGTCGACGAAGAGCACGCCGACCACCGTGCCGTCGCGCTGAGCCTGCGCCAGGGCGTGGTTGACCCGGTCCTGGAAGAGCACACGGTTGGCCAGATTGGTGAGCGAGTCATGGAACGCCTGGTGGGTGAGTTCGCGTTCGAGTTTGCGCTGTTCGGTCACGTCCCGCAACGTGAGCACCACTCCACCGACGGTCGCCTCCTCCCGCAGATCGCTCCACCTCAGCTCGACCTCGATGGACGACCGGTCGGCGCGGACCACGCGCCAGTGCTCACGCCCGGTCTGCGGCTCGCCCCTGCGTATCCTGCCGAGTGTCTCGACGACCGCGCGGCTGTCCTGCGGTGGCACCAGATCGACGAGGAGGGTGCCCTCCAGGTCCGGAAGGCCGAGCACCTGGTCGGCGGAGGGACTGGCGTAGCGGACCCGGTCGTCGTCGTCGAGGATCAGGATGACATCGGAGGCGTTCTGCACCAGCGTGCGGAAGTACATCTCGCTGTTGCGCTGGTTGACCTCCTGGGCGAGGGTGACCCGCTCCGCGGCAAGTGCGGCCTGTGCGGCGAGAGTCACCAGCGTGTCGCGGAGCACGAGCAGGCCGTGCTCCTCCCCGGCCACGATCAGCACCCCGATCAGCGGATCGTCCGAGAGGTGGCCCTGCGCCGCGAGCCGGCAGACCAGCGCGTGGTGGTTGCGGGTCGGCTCCACTGTGAGGTGGTCGACAAGGGCGGGCCCCACACCGTCGAGGGTCACCAGGCGGTTCTCGCCGGACGCGATCAGCTCCCGCACGGTTGCGGTCTCCCGCGCGGCCAGGGGCCCGCGTAGGACGCTGTGGGCCCCGTTCACCCAGAGTGTGCTGTCCGGCAGGGTGAGCAGCGCGGAACGTGGCGGGCCGACCGACATCAGCTCCGTCACCGCGGAGTGGACGGCTGCGGCCACATCCCGCAGCTCGCCCGCTCCGCCCAGCGACGACACCGCGTTGCGCAGCACCTTCTCCCGGCCGACCGCCCGCCGGTGGGTCGCCACCACCCCTGCCAGGCGGTAGAGCACGAGGAGGAAGAGCACCGTGGAGAAGACCCCGATGACGCCGACGTTGGCCCTCACGCCGCGCACCGCCTCCGTCAGGAGGATGGCGGGCGCGATGAGCGATGCCAGGGCGAGCAGGGCCAGCCGGCCCGTGCCGGTCTCGGCTCGCCATGGCAGCGGCTGCGTCAGCAAGCGCATGGACGGATGGAGCGCGGCAGCCGCCCAGGCGCCGTACAGGACGGCCCAGCCGAGTTCGACCGCGCTACCGGTGCGCCACGTCCCGTTCAGCTGGATGAGGCCGTACAGCACGTCGGCGGTGAGCAGGCCGACGGTGCCGACGGTGAGCAGCATGAGCGTGCGGCTCTTGCCGCCACGGCTGACGAGCAGCCGCAGCAGCATCGCCAGGACCAGGATGTCGCCGAGCGGATAGGCGATGGCGAACGCCTTCTGCACCCAGGTGAGACCCTCGGCGCGGGCGTAAGGATCGATGAGGAAGAGCCACGACAGCAACGCCAGGCCGACGGTCAGCGTCAGCGCGTCGACGAGGCTCGCCCGGTCGCGCCAACTCGTGCGCCAGTGCACGAAGCCCAGCAGTCCCGCCGCATAAAGCGGATATGCCGCGAGATAGAAGCCGTCGGCGATCGACGGGAACGGGATCTCTTCATTGAGCAACTGGATGAGAATGATCTGGGTGGCCTGGCCTGCGGCGAAGGCGAAGTTTCCCGCGGCGAGCAGCAACCAGGGGAGCGGATGTGCCGGTTGGTTGAGAAGGACACCGAGGACGATACCGACGACGCCGATCGCTCCGATGACGACGAAGAGCAGCCGCTGTTCCGGAAATGCGTAGTAGAACGCCGTCAGCACGACGATACATGAGCTGACGGCGGCCATCACAGCCTGGCTTCGCAATCGCGCGTTCATCCCAACTAACCTCCTGAGAGGACCACTTGTCGGGCGGGCCGAGCTGCGCGAACGGCACCGGACGGCGGCGGAGAGGCCCGTCGGACCGAACGGGCGAAGGAGAATTCTCCGGGCCCCGGGGCGGGACCCCGAGCCTTATCGCCTCTGAACACGATTTCCGGTATACACGGTCACCGTAATGCGGGCTCCTTCTACACCGAGACATCGACGTGCCCTCATCCAGCTTACCGGGATCACCACTTCTCGCACGTGTGCACCGAGATACCGCGTCACCTCGCGGAAAACCACGAGATGCGCGAAAATGCGGGTCCCGGAGACCGGACCCGGTCCGCTGTCCGTACTCTCCCACCACCGCAGGAACTTCTCTCCTTGGGACAGTTGGCCTCTTGCCGCGGCGGCCGTTGCTCGCCGATGACGTGCTCGGCCCGGACACGGCGGGAGGGCCGGAGCCGCCGCCCCTCCCGCCAGGCGTGCCGGCTGCCGAGCCGGGCGTCATCCTTCGGGTTCTTCGGATGGGCGCTGACCTGGGCTGGGAACACGCTGGAAGGTCCGGTAGCCCTCGTCCCCCGAACGCCGACCAGGGAACGCAGAGATCCTGAAGCGGAACAGGGCGGCGACTTTCCGCAGTTGGCGGGGGTGCGGGTCAGGACGCGGCGCACCCTGCGGCTTCCGGGGACACACGGCTGGCGCCTGAACCGGCCCCGCAGTTCAAGCGCCGAACTCAGCCGCCGCGCCGCACCCGGGCCGCCCTGCGGGCCTCCGCGAGCTTGCGGGCCTCGCTGCTCTTGCGGGACGTTCTGCCACTGGAGCCGCTCTTCGCGTCCTTGGCGCTGCCCAGGCCGCGGAACGGGACGTTGTGGTTCTTGGGGCGCGATGCGGCCGGTCCACCGTCGAGAGGCTCTCCCGAGGGAGCCCTGGCGCCGGTGATCCGGCTCAGTTCCGCCTCGCCGGACCGCACCTTCGTGACCTTGGGAGCGACGTCGGCGTCGGCCATGACCTGGCTCGTCTCGCGGCGCTGCCCCGGCAGGACCAGTGTCACGACGGTGCCGAAGCGGCCGGCCCGGGCCGTGCGGCCCGCGCGGTGCAGATAGTCCTTCGGGTCGGTGGCCGGGTCGACGTTGACCACGAGGTCGAGGTCGTCCACATGCAGGCCGCGGGCGGCGACGTTCGTCGCCACCAGAGAGGTGACCTGCCCGCTCTTGAACTGGGCCAGGGTTCGGGTGCGCTGCGGCTGCGACTTCCCGCTGTGCAGGGCGGCGGCGGCCACACCGCTGGCCCGCAGATGCCGCGTGAGCTGGTCGACGCCGTGCCTGGTGTCCAGGAACAGCAGTACGCGGCCGTCCCGGGCGGCGATCTCCGTGGTCACGGCGTACCGGTCCGGGCCGTGTACGACGAAGACGTGGTGCTCGATCGCGGACACCGCACTGGACGAGGGGTCCACGGAGTGGACGGCGGGGTCGCGCAGGTAGCGCTGCACCAGCTGGTCGACGTCGCGGTCGAGGGTGGCGGAGAACAGCATCCGCTGCCCGTCGGGACGCACCTGGTCCAGGATCTCGGTGACCTGCGGCAGGAACCCCATGTCACACATCTGGTCGGCCTCGTCCAGGACCGTGATACGCACCCGCCCCAGCCGGCAGCCCTTGCGCTCGATGAGGTCGTGCAGCCGGCCGGGCGTGGCGACGACGATCTCGGCGCCGTCCCGCAGCGCGGCGGTCTGCCGTCCGATGGACACTCCGCCCACCACGGTCGCGAGCCGCAGCCCCAGCGCCTCGGCGTGCGGGGTGAGCGCCTCACCCACCTGCTGCGCAAGCTCTCTGGTGGGCACCAGAACGAGCGCCAGCGGCTCCTTGGGCCGAGCGCGCCGCCCGGCCGTCCGGGCGAGCATCCCCAGGCCGAAAGCGAGCGTCTTGCCGGACCCCGTGCGGCCCCGGCCCAGGACGTCCCGTCCCGCGAGCACGGTCGGCAGCGCCGCCGCCTGGATGGGGAAGGGAACGGTCACACCGTGCTCGTCGAGCACCCGCAGAACCTCGGCCGGGAGCCCGAGCTGCGTGAAGGAGGCCACCGTCGGCAGCGCCGAGCCCTGTCGCCGGGCATCGCGGGGTACTGATTCGCTCACGGAAAGCCTTCCTCCGAAGAAACCGTACCGAGGAAGGCGCGGCAGGGACGCGGTCACCGGCCAGGGACACCGAACGGGTCACGGACGCAGTGAGCGGCAAACAGTCAACGCTAGCACGGGGACCTCCGCGGACCACGCGGCAGACGTCACGGACTGCTCCGGGACCGCCAGGCCGAGACCGGCGCGAACCACCGAGGAGACAGCCGACCGCCGGGCGGCGAGGAGCCGTCGCAGAGGGGGTGGAGGTGCGAGTCGGGGAGGCCGGCGGCAATGGCCGCGCGCGGAAGTCCT
>NZ_JBEXSH010000463.1:0-7091 GCF_040613555.1 Streptomyces sp. NPDC006265 | reverse complement strand
TTCCTTCATGCCCGCGGCCATACCCGAACCTCCGTACAGATGGTCACCCGTGCCGCACGCCCTCGAACGAGATCCGGTTTGCCACAACGCACTGACTCTGGTGCCGTAATCACTCAGGCGCCAGTACGGCCGGTTCTGACACAGATCGCAAGGCTCCGGTGCCATCGTCACGGACCGGCCGTCGCCCATTGCTCTGGTCTACGACACACACCGACAGCGTGGCTGAGGCCGGTGGGGGTGCAGCGAGACACACGCGCGCCTGATCGGTCGACGCACCCGCCGTCCTGGCTGACTGTCGTCGGCTGAGGCCCAGACCCCAAGACCGAGCTTCCGCCAGGGTTCTCCGGAGCGACGGGTCGTGCCATTTGCGTGCCAGATCCTGCGGGGAGCAAAGGGGAACGGCGGGGGACCTACCGTGACGGAGACGTGTTCACCGGCGCCCTCAAGGTAGCGGCTCCCTTCCCGGTGGAGATCGATCTCGGCCGGGTCCGACCCACACGGCGCGCCGCCGCACCGGCACCCCGGGCGGCTTTCGGGCTCCGGACGGGCAGTCGCAGCCGGTGGGTGATGGCCGGTGATGGCCATGTCCGCGCCACCGGGTGCTCCGGCCCTGACCGCGGTCGGCGCGAAGAAGCCGGCCGAACAACGGCATCGACGGTTCACCCAGCCATGACAGCGCCCTCTCGGGGGGCGCTGTCATGGCCAACTGGGTTTCGTTCAGTCTGAATTGGTCCTCTGGGATTGGTTGATCAACCTGATTACACGAGTGAAAGCTGGGTAGGTGCCGCAGCCAAGCTGTCGGTCCGAAGACGAACAGGATGCGTCATTGTCTGCCTCAGCACCCGCGTTCCGGGACCATGACGACTTCGCCGCGTACGTCGAGAGATACGGCCCCCGTCTTCTGCTGTGGATCTGGGACCGGGCGGAGGGTGGGCCGGGGCCTCAGGTCTCCTGCGCGGAGTTCGGCTCTTTGCAGAGCATCCCGATGAGCGCGGTCCGGGTCATCGTCGACCATCTGAGTGCCGAGGAGCTGATCACCTCCCACGACGGCCACGGCACGGACACGGGCGCTCCTGTGGTGACGCTCCGGCCCGCCGGGGCGGAGCGGGCTCGCCGGCTGCAGGCCCTGCGAGCGAACTCGGTGCAGCGGGGCCGTCACGCGGCACGCGCCGTACTGCACTGGATACACGCCAACCCGCACCGGCAACCCCTGCGGATCAGCGGATTCCTCGATTCACCGGACGTCTTCTTCCTCGGTGAACCCCTCTCCCGCAGCGAGGTCGCCCGGGCCCTCACCTACCTGGCCAACGAGAGTCTGATCACCTGCGAGGGGCCGCCGTTCCACAACGACGTCGGCTCGCAGGTGGCGCTCACCTCGCAGGGCGAGAGCGCCGTGCTCAGCGGCGCCTCCGACATCGTCGCGTATGCGGCGGAGCAGCGCGAGCGCCGTCGGCCCGTCCAAGGCACCCACATAGTGGCCGAGAGGATCGGGCACATCACCCAGGGCGACTCCGACAACAGCGTGCACAACAGCATTGAGGTGCACACCGCACTGGCGCCTGACGATCTGGCCCGGCTCATCACGGAGCTGGCACCCGGACTCGACCTCGACCCTGAGTCCCGCGCGGCTCTGCTACGTAGCGCGGATGCGCTGGCGCGCGGCGACGACGGCAACGGGGGCGGCGACGGCGGCAGGCGTCAGCCTGACCGGCAGCGCGGGCTCATGGAGGGGATGCGGCGGCTGCTCGGGGCCGCCCCCGACACGGTCGGCAGACAGTTCCTGCTGGACGCCGTCGGCCAGGCGCTGGGGCGGCTGCTCGGAAGCTGAGCCACCCGGAACACCGGAGCACACCGTACGACGGCGGCACGTGAGAACAATGACAGAACGGGGGGAGGGCCATGCGAATGCCCTTGTACGCACGGGATCCCATCCTGCGCGCGTTGGTGCCCCGTCTGGTCGGTCTGGCCGCCGACCGGCGGGAACTGGTCGCCCAGGAACACCGCGCCGACCTACCCGTGACGCTGGTGACCGGCCGGCACGGCATGGGCAGGACCGCGATCCTGGACTCCCTGGAGGACGCCTACCGCGGGCGTGTTCCGCTCGGCAGGGTCGATGCCGCCGAGATCGAGCAGGTGCGGTGGTCCCGTTCCACGGCGGCCAACACCTCGGCCGTGGTCGAGACCCTGGAACGGCTGGTGTGCGAACTGGCGCCCACGGTCCCGGGCGCCGCGAGGCTCAGGTTCTCCCGTCTGCTGCCGGGACTGTTCGCCGTGTCCAGCTGGCACCGCGGCAACGAGGGGGAACAGGCACTGGCCCGCGACCGGATCGCGCGCCTGCTCGTGGCCTGCGGTCTGGAGAAGGGCACGGCCGATGCGGACGGCACCGACTGGACGTACGACGTCAGCGAGAGCCTCGCCGACCCGCACCGGCGCCGACACGACCTGGCTCCCGTCACCGAGGCGGTCGTCCAGCAGTACTTCGGCCGGCACACCCGTGGTCGCGTCGAACGGTTGGTGCACCAGTGGTACCAGAGCCGTCTGCCCGGCTCCGAGGACGGCGAGGCCGCCCTGATCCGGCTGAGCCTGCGCTTCCACCAGGGCGGCGACTTCCAGCACGCGGTCGAACGCATCCTGGTCGCCGCGTTCCTCGAAGACCTCACCGACGCCCATGGCCGCTGGCAGCGGATCAACCGGACACCGCGGCCACTGGTCCTGCTGGACGACGTGCACACCGCCGCCGGGCAGCGCGTACTCGACCTGCTGCTCGAACACCGTGCCGCGCCCGAGTCCGCCACCCCCGACCCACTGGTCGTCGTCGCGACCCGGCTGGGCGACGGCGCGGCCCTCTACCCGGACGCGACGCACCGCGAACTGCCCGAGCTGGTTTACACCTCCGGCTGGGAGCGCACCGTGCCCGGTTCGCCGTCGGCGGGACTGCTCGTGGTCTCGTTGACGCCCCTTACCCGCGACGACCTGCTGCTGATGCTCGACCCGGCCGAGGGCCCGCTCCACCGCCATCTGCCGTCGGCTCTGCACGCCCTGACCCGGGGGCACCCGCAGGGCAGCAGGATGCTGTGCGAGGCGGTCGTCCGCGCCAGTGGACAACGCGCCGTCGCAGCCGAGGAGTTGCTCGATCTGCCCGCCGAGGAGGGGCGCCCGGTCGCCGAGATGCTGCTGGAGCAGCTGATTCCGCAGCCCCAGCTGCGCGCCCATCTGCTGCAGCTCGCCCTGGCCCGCGACCGGACCGCCGCCCAGGCGCTGGTGCCGGCGTCAGCTCCGGCCGGTGACGGCCTCGCGGGCGCCGGGCTCTCGTCCGCCGCCCGGTATCTGGAGGAGGAGCACTGGACGGCCTGGGCCGACGGCTCCGCCCCCGCCACAAGTCCACGGACAGACACCGCAGGCACCGCCTTCGTCCCCGACCCGTTCCTGCGCGCCCTCCTGCTCCACGAGGCCCGTACGACCTCCGTGGCAGCCCCGCCGGGACGGCGCTGGGAGGATCTGCACGCCCTTCTGCGCGAGCACCACGCGGCGCGGGGAGCCGGGCACGAGCCCGATGTGCTGCGCCACACCCTGGCGGCAGGGGACGCTGATCCGGTGGTGAGCGCGCTGACCGAGTACTTCGGCGCCTGGGAGGCGGGCCGCTGGCTGGACACCCTCCGGTATGTGGCCGAGGCTCCCCGGCCCCCGTCGGACGGATGGACCGACGCCCGCGCCGAGATCGCCCGCGGCGCCCATGACCACCGGTACGCCGAGACCGACGACGTACGCAGGTCCGTCAACAGGCTGCTGCACGCGCTCTGGTACCTCTTCGAGACCTACGCGGAACCCCTGCCCGACCTGTGTGACGACCTCGGCGCCGAGCTGGCGTTCCTGTCGATGCGGCATCCCTCGGGGCGCGCCGTGCTCAACGAGGCCGCCCGGGCCTGGCCGGCCGCGGCACGCGAACGAAAGCCCTACCCGAGGTACGGCTCTGCAGAGGGCTCTGCCCGAGACGGCTCTGTCCGAGACGAGGAGTGAGGACTGTGCTGAACCGCTTCAGAAACCGGGCTCTGGGACCGGCCGACAAGGCCGTCGTCCTCGCGGTGGGCGTGGTGCTGCTCGCGGCGGTCGCCTTCGTGGTCGTACGGCTGCTGCCCGAGGAGTGCGGCAGCGGCCTGGAGGCAGCCGGGGACGAGTGTGTGGGCGTGACCGCCACGGTTCTGGAGGGCGATCCGGAGCTGAAGGGCCTGATACGCGCCGTGGCGGACGAGAACGCCCGGGCGGAGAAGGGCTGGACGGACCCGGAGAACGGGCAGTCCCGAATCCCCTACGTGCGCGTCGCCCTGATGATGCCGTTCACCACCGATGCCACCAGCGCCATGAGTACGGAGCAGATCGCCCGCGCACTGGCGGGTGCGCACGCCGCCCAGCTGCGGGCCAACGCGCAGGCGGGGCCGCGCTACCAGCTGCTGCTGGCCAACGACGGCAAGGACCTGGACCAGTGGAAGCCCGTCGTCGACCGGCTCACCAAGATGGCCGACGACGACAGGGCGCCGCTGGTCGGCGTGTTCGGTATGCCGAGCAGCACTCCGGACACGCTGGCCGCGGCCAGGGCGCTCTCCGCTCACCGGATCCCGGCGATCGGCCCCATCCTCACCTCGACGACGATGGAGGCCGGGTACCTCTTCAAGACGTCCCCGTCGAACGAGCTCTTCGCCGAGTCGCTGCGGGAGTACCTCGGCGACCATCCGGGGAACGGAACGGGTTTCCTCGTCTCGGACCGGCGGGAGCAGGACAGTTACTCCGCCGACCTGCGGGACGTCTTCCTGGCGCACTTCGGCAAGGAGTACGGGCTGAAGCAACGCCAGGCGTCCTATCTGGGACTGACCGGCGACGACGAGGGAGTTCCCCAGCGCTTTTCCGACGCCGCCCGCAGCATCTGTCTGACCAGGGCGGACACGGTCTTCTTCGCAGGACGCGACCACGACCTGCCCCATCTGGTGGACCGGCTGGCGAACGAGCCCTCCTGCGACCACGGGAAGCCGACGCGCATCCTGAAGGTGGGGATCGGCATGGATCCCGAGTCCACCACGACGGACATCACCGAGCAGCTGCGGCAGGCCCGGATCACTCTCGTGGGCGCGGCCTCCGTGGACACCCGGTCCTGGGCGGGGAACGAGGAGCTCCCGGCCGGGCCCCGCACTTTCCTGAAGCAGTTCGACAAGCTGCGCGCGAAGCTGGGCAACGACCCCACACACCAGAAGCCATGGGGGAACAAGCCTCTGGACGACGGCTACGCGGTCATG
Source organism: Streptomyces sp. NPDC006265 (assembly GCF_040613555.1). Lineage (NCBI taxonomy): Bacteria > Bacillati > Actinomycetota > Actinomycetes > Kitasatosporales > Streptomycetaceae > Streptomyces > Streptomyces sp. NPDC006265. Next base: position 1,806 of record NZ_JBEXSH010000463.1, on the reverse strand, counting down.
TACTACGACGCCTTCACCGTGCTCTCCCAGGCCACGGGCCGAGCGTACGACGACATCAACGGCGGAGAAGGCAACGGCACCGGCCCGGTCCTGCCCACGCATGACGACGTCTACAACACCGTTGTCAACATGAACATCCTCGGCACCCGGTCCGGTGCGAGCTGCGTCAACTGCGTGCGCGGTGCCAGCGGCACCTTCGGCTTCGACGACTCCCCGGACACGCGGAAGTGGGCGGTCTGCAAGCCCGTGCCCGTCATCGAGTACCCGGAACCGGCCGCCGGCGCGAAGACGAAGACGGCCAGAGTCCACCGATCCTACGAGGACATCTTCGACGGCGCCTGCCCCTGATCTCCGCTGCCGCCGCGTCAACCGGTTCAGGCCGGGCCGAACTTCTCGGCGTGCACCTGTCGCGCGCGGACCCGCAGCTCGCGCAGGCCGGAGAGTACCGCTTTGGTCATGGTGGGCGGGCCGCAGACGTACACCTCGCGTTGCGTGCTGTCGGGGACCAGCCGGTGCAGGTTGTCCGGGGCGAAGGGCGGGTCCCGTGTTCGCTGGCCCTGCCGGTGAGGGGGTGGAGCCGTCCGCCCCGGAGCGCGACCAGGTGGCATACCTCGTTCAGCAGCACGGCGTCGGCCTCGCTGCGCACCCGGTACAGCACGACGACATCACCGGTCGCCGCCTCCTCCAGCATGGCCCGCACGGGCGTGATCCCCACACCGCCTGCGATCAGCAGGACGCCGGGCCGGATCGGGTGCACTGAGGTGAACGCCCCGTACGGTCCCTCGACGAAGACGCGGCTGCCGACCGGGACGCTCCGCAGACCGGCGCCGGCGCTGCCCGCCGCCTTCGCCGTCAGGCGCAGCCCCTGTCCGCCAAGCGCCGCCGATGCTCATCGCAGGTGGTCATAGCCTGCGACGGGCAGGTGGCAGTGGCACCGGGGCGACGCCTTCGACGACGGTGTTGCTGATGGTGCCGATGCCCTCGACCGTCATGGTGACGGTGTCGCCGGGCACGAGGGGCGGGGGTTCGAGGACGCCGGACCGGCCCCAGAGTTCGGCCAGGCAGCCGCCGTTGCCGCAGGTTCCGGAGCCCAGGACGTCGCCGGGGCGGATCCAGGTGCCGCGGGAGGCGTAGGCGGCCATCTCCTCGAACGTCCAGGCCATGTTGGCCAGTCGGTCCTGTCCGATCGTCTCGCCGTTGACGGCGACGGTGAGGGCGAGGTCGAGGAGGCCGTCGACGTCGCGGTGGGGTTCGAGTTCGTCGGCGGTGACGAGCCAGGGGCCGAGGGTGGTGGCGGTGTCCTTGCCCTTGGCCGGGCCGAGTTTGACCCTCATCTCGCGGCCCTGGAGGTCGCGGGCGGACCAGTCGTTGAGGATCGTGTAGCCGAGGATGTGGTCGCGTGCCTGCTCGGGCGTCAGGTCCCGGCCCGCCTTGCCGATGACGGCCGCGACTTCCAACTCGAAATCGAAGCGCCCGCAGCCCGGCGGTACCGGCACGTCGTCGTGGGCGCCGATCACCGCGTAGGGGTTGGTGAAGTAGAACGCGGGCGCGGCGTACCACTCCTCGGGGACAGTGTCGCCGTATCCCCGCGCCACTCCCGCGACATGGCTCTCGAAGGTCATGTAGTCGCGAACGGTGGGCGGCTGCAGCGGAGGCAGCAGCCGCGCGTCGGCCAGGGGCACGGGCAGGGAGGCGGTCAGGGCGCGTTCTCCCGCCCCGCGCAAGGCCGCCCCGGGCAGAGCCTCCTCCCCCTCCGCGATCAGGTCCAGCAGCTCGACGGGGTGTTCGAAGGGGTGGAGCCGGGCG